>JBKQRS010000083.1:0-6101 GCA_052143915.1 Bradyrhizobium sp. | reverse complement strand
GCAGGTCCTTGGCCTTGGGCAGGGTGGTGACGATCTGTTCGTGCTTGATCAGCGCCTGCGCCATATTGGCGAACATCGCCTGACGGTGCTCGGCGGTGCGGTTGAAGCGACGCTTCGCGTGTCCGTGATACATTGGGCTGTCTCCTTCTCGGGTCTACGCCCGCCGTGCCAAGGAACGGCCGTTCATTTTGTTTGGCGAATGGCGAATAGCGAGTGGCGAATGGAGCGCTCTATTCGCCATTCGCCATTCGCCTTCTCAATAGTGCTCCTCGAACCGCTTGGCCAGCTCCTCGATGTTCTCGGGCGGCCAACCGGTGACCTCCATCCCCAAGTGCAGGCCCATTTGCGCCAGCACTTCCTTGATTTCGTTGAGCGACTTGCGGCCGAAATTCGGCGTGCGCAGCATTTCGCTTTCCGACTTCTGGATGAGGTCGCCGATATAGGTGATGTTGTCGTTCTTCAGGCAATTGGCCGAGCGCACGGAAAGCTCGAGTTCGTCGACCTTCTTCAACAGCGCCGGGTTGAACGCGAGCTCGGGGATCGCGCGCTGCGCTTCCTCGCGCCGCGGCTCCTCGAAGGTGACGAACACCGCGAGCTGATCCTGCAGGATGCGCGCGGCGTAGGCGAGCGCGTCCTCCGGCGAAATCGCGCCGTTGGTCTCGATCGTCATCGTCAGCTTGTCGTAATCGAGGATCTGGCCCTCGCGGGTATTCTCGACCTTGTAGGAGACCTTGCGCACCGGAGAGAAAAGGCTGTCGACGGGGATCAGGCCGATCGGCGCGTCCTCGGGACGATTGCGCTCGGCGGCGACATAGCCCTTGCCGGACGAGACCGTGAATTCCATGCGGATCTCGGCGCCCTCATCGAGGGTGCAGATCTGCAAATCCGGATTGAGTACGGTGATATCGCCGACCGTCTGGATATCGCCGGCGGTCACGACGCCCGGCCCCTGCTTTTTCACGACCATGCGCTTGGGGCCCTCGCCCTGCATCTTGATCGAGATGTCCTTGATGTTCAGCACGATGTCGGTGACGTCCTCGCGAACGCCAGCGATAGAGGAGAACTCGTGCAGCACCCCGTCGATGTGCACCGACTGCACCGCGGCGCCCTGCAGCGACGACAGCAGGATGCGGCGCAAGGCGTTGCCCAGCGTCTGGCCAAAGCCGCGCTCGAGCGGCTCGGCGACCAGCGTCGCAAAACGGGTCGCGTCGGTGCCCGGTGTCACCTGCAGTTTGTTCGGCCGGATAAGTTCTTGCCAATTTTTCTGGATCGTCACTGTTTCACCCATGGGCCAGCTGATCTGCGAACCAAATCACTGGCGTTGGAGACCTGCGGATCAGTCCGCGGCTTGCAATTCTTCTCAAAACGTCTCGCAGGCGGCAAAGCCGCCTGTACTCAATGCATCAAACCCGCCGGCGCTTGCGCGGACGGCAGCCATTGTGCGGGATCGTCGTCACGTCGCGGATCGAAGTGACGGTGAATCCCGCAGCCTGCAGCGCGCGAAGCGCCGATTCACGGCCCGAACCCGGGCCAGCAACTTCAACCTCCAGCGTGCGCATGCCGTGTTCCTGCGCCTTCTTGGAGACGTCCTCGGCCGCGACCTGCGCGGCATAGGGGGTCGACTTTCGCGAACCCTTGAAGCCCATCGTTCCCGCCGACGACCAGGCGATGGTGTTGCCCTGCGCGTCGGTGATGGTGATGGTCGTGTTGTTGAACGACGAGTTCACGTGCGCAACACCGGAGGCGATATTCTTGCGCTCACGGCGGCGTACGCGGGTGGCTTCCTTGCCCATTCCAGAACCTTTCCTAACGATCTCAACGCCGCCGTAATGCCAGCGGCTACACCTGAAAATGCGAGTAGCGGAGCGGGTAGCGAATGAAAACGATTCGCCACGCCCTGTTCGCTATTGGCCTCTTACTTCTTCTTGCCGGCGATCGACTTGGCCGGCCCCTTGCGCGTGCGCGCGTTGGTATGGGTGCGCTGGCCACGCACCGGCAACCCGCGGCGATGGCGCAGGCCGCGGTAGCAGCCGAGGTCCATCAGACGCTTGATGTTCATGCCGGTCTCGCGACGCAGATCGCCTTCGACCAGATAGTCGCGGTCGATCACTTCGCGGATTTGCAGAACTTCCTGGTCGGTCAACTGATTGACGCGGCGGTCATCGGGAATCTTGACCTTTTCCATGATCTCGGCCGCATTCTTCTGGCCGATGCCATGGATGTACTGGAGCGCGATCACCACGCGCTTGTTGGTCGGAATATTCACACCGGCAATACGGGCCACGGATTTCTCTCCTGTCGCCGATCCCTCAATAGGACGCGGCCATTTTTTGCTATCTCGGGCAGGTGTTCGCAAACGCGAACACGACGCCCTTCCCCTTGACTGTCTCGGGGCCCGGCATCGTCTGAAACTATCCGACTGGATGCTGGCTTATTAAAGGATTCAACTTGGTTTCGTCAACCGTCTCTATGCCTTAGCTCGCTTTTTCGTGACCTTTTTCGCTAGCTTCCGGACCGTCCCGGCGGAGCGTTTCCTGGAACCGCCGGATACCTTGCGAGAGGCCTTCTTTACCCCCCTGTTGGCGCCTTTGGAGGCCGGTTTCCCGGCCTTTCCGGCGGTCTTTGGCGCCCTTTTGGAGGCGCCGCCGGTGCCAGGCGTGGATTTGGAGGCCTTCCTGGCGGCCGGTTTGGCGGCCTTTGCCGCCCTCTTGACCGCCGTCCCGGCTTTGCCTGCCCTTTTGGGCGCCTTTGTTTCCACCGCGCCGATGGCGGCGAGGATACGGTTAATCTCCTGCGTCACGTGCTCGATGGTCATCATGCCATCGACCGTCAGCAATTTGCGGCGTTCCGAATAATAGTGAATCAGCGGCTCGGTCAGCGCGCGGTAGCTCGCCAGCCGCTTCGTCAGCACCTCCGGGGTATCGTCGACGCGGACTTCCTCGCCACGCGAGCGCATCTCCGCGACGCGGGTTTCGACACGCTGCAGCAACGCGCTTTCGTTGACACGCAACTCGATCACGGCGTCGAGCTTGATGCGCTTTTTCTTCAGGAGTTCATCCAGCGCCTCGGCCTGCGGCACGGTGCGCGGAAAGCCGTCGAGGATAAAGCCCCTCGCCGCGTCCGGCTGGTCGAGCCGGTCGGAAATGATTCCGATCACGATGTCGTCCGGCACCAGGCCGCCGCCTGCCATGATGCCCTGGGCCTTGATGCCGACCGGCGTCTGCGCCGCCACCGCGGCGCGCAGCATCTCGCCGGTCGAAAGCTGGACGATACCGTAGCGATGAATCAGCCGTTGGGCTTGCGTTCCCTTGCCCGACCCCGGAGGGCCCAGAAGAATCAGTCTCATATGCGTTCGCCCCCCGGCTCGGTGAGCGATTGACCGCACACCTAAAATTCAAAATCAACAACCGCGCCAATTACAACGAGCGCCGGGCGGAATCGCGAAAGCGACGCTATGCAAAAGTCGCTGCGTCAGCGGCGACGCCCCCGCAACTTCGATTTTCTGATCAGCCCTTCATACTGGTGGGCGAGCAGATATCCCTGAACCTGCGCCACCGTATCCATGGTCACGCTGACCACGATCAGTAGCGAAGTTCCGCCAAAATAAAACGGTACCGAGGCGTAGGAAATCAGAATTTCGGGGATCAGGCAGACGATCGCAAGATAGACCGCCCCCAGCACCGTGATCCGCGACAGCACGTAATCGATATATTCGGCGGTGCGCTCGCCCGGCCGGATGCCCGGAATGAAGCCGCCGTGCTTCTTGAGGTTATCGGCGGTCTCGGTCGGGTTGAACACGATCGCGGTATAGAAGAACGCGAAGAACACGATCAGCGCCAGATAGAGAATCAGGAACAGCGGACGGCCGTGGCCAAGCTGCGTGGTGATCCATTGAAACCATTCCGGTCCGCGGCCGGCGTTGAAATTGGCGACCGTGGTCGGCAGCAACAGCAGCGAGGATGCGAAGATCGGCGGGATCACGCCCGAGGTGTTGAGCTTGAGCGGCAGATGCGAGGACTGGCCCTCGAACATCTTGTTGCCGACCTGGCGCTTCGGATACTGGATCAAAAGCCGCCGCTGCGCGCGCTCCATGAACACGATGAACGCGATCACCGCGACCGCCATCACGATCACGATCAGAATAAGGCCGGTGGATAACGCGCCTTGGCGGCCGAGTTCCAGCATGTTGGCGAGCGCCGAGGGCAGCTGCGCGACGATGCCGGCCAGGATGATCAGCGAGATACCGTTGCCGATGCCGCGCGAGGTGATCTGCTCCCCTAGCCACATCAGGAACATGGTGCCGCCGGTCAGCGTGACCGTGGTCGACAGCAGGAAGAACAGGCCTGGGTCGGTGACGACATTGCCGGCGCCCTGGAGCCCGACCCCGATGCCGTAGGACTGGAACGCAGCCAGGAGAACCGTGAGATAGCGGGTGTACTGATTCAGCGTCTTGCGGCCCGCCTCGCCTTCCTTCTTCAGCGCTTCGAGCTGCGGCGATACCGTGGTCAGCAGCTGAATGATGATCGAGGCCGAAATATACGGCATGATGTTCAGCGCAAAGATCGCCATGCGGTGAATGCCGCCGCCGGAAAACATGTTGAACATGCCGAGAATGCCGCCGGCTTGGCTCTTGAACACCTGCTCCCAGAC
The DNA here is from genome assembly GCA_052143915.1 of Bradyrhizobium sp. Classification (GTDB taxonomy): domain Bacteria; phylum Pseudomonadota; class Alphaproteobacteria; order Rhizobiales; family Xanthobacteraceae; genus Bradyrhizobium. The sequence goes on along the minus strand of JBKQRS010000083.1, from coordinate 1,451 downwards.
GGTGGGATCGATGCCGGGCAGCGGGATGTAGGTGCCGAGCCGGTAAACCATCAGCGCCCCGAGGGTAAACCAGATCCGCTTCTTCAATTCGTCGGCTTTGGCCAGCGCGCCGAAATTGAGGTTTGCCGCTAATTGTTCCGCTGCTGAGACCATCTTTGGCTTTCTCCCGCGCGCCCCTTTCGCCGTCAGTCCCCGGGAAGACGTGGCATTCGGCGGACGCCGGGCATTATTTGGTGCTCGGCTTCGATAAGTCCATCATCCCGTCGTGCAGATCGCCCGCTGGACGCGGGCGATGACGCAGATGTTACGCAGCCTCGCCCTCGTCCTTCTTTGCCGGGGCCAGGATCTTCACCGTGCCGCCGGCCTTCTCGACCGCCGCGATGGCGGGTTTCGAAGCGCCGTGAACCTCGATATTCAGCTTGGCCTTGAGTTCGCCACGGCCAAGCAGCCGCACGCCATCCTTGGCGCGCCGGATCACGCGGGCTTTCACCAGCGATTCGGCGTTAACGGTGGCCTTGGCGTCGAGCAGCTTGGCGTCAACGGCTTGCTGGATGCGGTCGAGATTGATCTCGGCGAATTCGAGCCGGAAGATGTTGTTGAAGCCGCGCTTCGGCAGGCGCCGGTGCAGCGGCATCTGGCCGCCCTCGAAGCCCTTGATGCGCACGCCGGAACGCGCGGTCTGGCCCTTGCCGCCGCGGCCTGAGGTCTTGCCCTTGCCCGAGCCGATGCCACGGCCGACGCGCATGCGCTTTTTGCGCGAGCCGGCATTGTCGGCGATATCGCTGAGCTTCATCGCCCTGTCTCCTTATTACTCGCCGACGATGCGGACGAGATGTTGAACCTTGGCGATCATGCCGCGAACGGCAGGGGTGTCCTGCAGCTCGGTCGTCCGGCCGATCTTGTTGAGCTTGAGGCCGATCAGCGTCTCGCGCTGCGAGTGGTGGCGGCGGATCGCGCTGCTGGTCTGCTCGACCTTGATCGTCTTTGTGGCCTTGGCCATCGTCTTGAACTCCAGATCGTCTTCAGCTCGGCATGATCTTTTCGGAAAACCGGTATCCGCTTTTCCGGATCATGCCCCGTTTATTCAGCAACCGCTTCGGCGTCGCCGCCGACCCGGCGCGACTGCAGCGCCGACACCTTGATATTGCGGCGCGCCGCCACCGAACGCGGCGAATCCTGATGCTTCAGCGCGTCGAAGGTCGCGCGAACCATGTTGTAGGGATTCGACGAGCCGATCGACTTGGCTACCACGTCCTGAATACCGAGCGTCTCGAACACCGCGCGCATCGGGCCACCCGCGATGATGCCGGTACCCGCCGGCGCCGCACGCAGATAAACCCGTCCCGCGCCGTGACGACCGGCGATATCGTGATGCAGCGTGCGGCCTTCGCGCAGCGCCACCCGCGTCAGATTCCGCTTGGCCGACTCGGTCGCCTTGCGGATCGCCTCGG
>JBKQRS010000082.1:0-2874 GCA_052143915.1 Bradyrhizobium sp. | reverse complement strand
CCCGGGCTCGGCCCGCGCTCGGCGCGGCGCGCGGCGCTGCATCTGATCAAGAAGCGCGAAGCGCTGATGACCCCGCTCTCCGCGGCGCTGCAGGTGGCGATCGACAAGATCCAGGTCTGCAAGACCTGCGGCAATATCGACACCCAGAATCCCTGTACGGTGTGCACCGATCCGCGGCGCGATCAATCGATCATCGTGGTGGTCGCCGACGTCGCCGACCTCTGGGCGCTGGAGCGGGCGCACGCCACCAACGGTCTCTACCATGTGCTGGGGGCGACGCTGTCGCCGCTCGATGGTGTCGGCCCGCAGGACCTGACCATCGATGCGCTGGTTCAACGCGCCCACGATGAGCGGGTGACGGAAATCATCCTGGCGCTCAATGCCACCGTCGATGGCCAGACCACCGCGCACTACATCACCGACCTGTTGCAGGAGGCGGGCGTCAAGGTGACGCGACTTGCCCACGGCGTGCCGGTCGGCGGCGAACTCGATTATCTCGATGAGGGTACGCTGTCGGCTGCGATGCGGCAGCGAACCCTGTTTTAGCAACCACACACGGAAACGAACGCAATGACGAAACGACGATTCGCCAAACGGCTCGCTTTGGCCGCCCTGATCGCGACGACCTTCGCCGCCTCCGCGGCTCTCGCGCAGCAGGCCGAACAGGCCGAACCCGCGCCGAAGGCGGGCAAGCTAATCCGTTCCGGCGACGTGCTGTCGGGAGAACTCAACGCCATGCGCCTGCGCGGCGACAAGAAAGGCAAGCGCGTCGCCACCTACCAGCTCACCAGCGAGCCGCACCGGTTGCCGCCGCCGAACGGCCTTTGCGGTCTGGAAACCGGGCCGGAGACGTTTCAGATCGTCACCAATAGCGAGGCCCAGGCGGCGCAGTTGAAAGGCTTTATCGGCAAGGAAGTCTCGCTCAGGGTCGAGGAGGTCGCCTGCGCGCAGGACGCCGGCCAGATGAGCGAGGCGGTGGTCACCAAATGGAGCGTGGTGACGAAGCACTGAAAAGCTTGTCATCGCTCGGCTCGCGGGTGATAACAACCGAGAGAGTTTAGGCTTTCGCCGCCTCCAGCGCCGCAAAATGCCCGCGCCGCTGCAGCCAGACCAGCAGGATCAGGCCCGGCACCGCTACCACGACGCAGATCGCGAAGAACAGCGGCCATCCCGTCGCCTTCGCCACATAGCCCGCGCCGGAGGACAGATAGGTGCGGCCGACCGCGGCCAAGGCGGTGAGCAGTGCGTATTGGGTCGCGGTGTGCAGCGGATTCTGGCACAGCGCCGACAGATACGCGACAAAGATCACGGTGCCGATGGCGCTGGTGAAATTCTCCGCCGTAATCGCAAAAGCCAGCGCCCATTGATTGACACCGACGAGCGCCAGCCAGGTGAAAGACAGATTGGCGACGGCTTGCAGCAGGCCGCCGATCCACAGGCTCGCGGCCAGCGAATAGCGCCGCGCCACGAAGCCGCCGGCGAAACCCCCGATCAGGGTCGCAGCGAGGCCGACGCCCTTGACGATGGCGGCATAGTCGTTGCGGGAAAAGCCGAGGTCGATCACGAACGGCGCGGTCATGGTGCCGGAGAAGGCGTCGGTGAATTTGAACAGCACCACGAAAGCGAGCGCCGCGAGCGCGTCTTTTCGGATGAGAAATTCCGAGAACGCGCCGGCCGCGGCATGGATCACGCGCACGAAGGCCGTCTCGGTGCTGGTCGCGGCCTCCGCGCGCGCCGATTGTTCCGGCTCGGTGGCGTAGAGCGCGGTGAGGGTGCCGATCAGCACCAACGCTGCCATCGTCACATAGCCCCACATCCAGGCGGATGAGCGCGCAATCCCGGTGTTTTCATAAGCGGTAACCAGGAACAGCGCGCCGGCGGTCGAGACCAGCATGCCGATACGATATGCCGCGACATAGGACGCCATGCCGGCGGCCTGCTCGCTCTCGGGCAGGCTCTCGACGCGAAAGGCATCGACCACGATGTCCTGCGTCGAGGACATCGCCGCCACCAAGAGCGCGCCGAGCGCAACGAACAAGGGCGAGCGCGCCGGGTCGGTCAGCGCCAGAAGCAGGATCGCAACGATCAGCAGCAATTGCGAACACACCAGCCACCCGCGCCGGCGGCCGAAGGCGCGCGTGAAGAACGGTACATGCAGCGCGTCGACCAATGGCGCCCAAAGGAATTTCAGCGTGTAAGGGGTTCCCACAAGTGCGAAAAGCCCGATAGTGCCGAGATCGACGCCGGATTCGCGCATCCACACCAGCAGGGTGGATCCCGACAGTGCCAGTGGCAGGCCGGAGGAAAAGCCGAGCAGCAGGACGATCAGCACGCGGCGTTGCAGATAAACCGCCAATCCCTCGCGCCACGAGGTGCGCGGGGCAGGGTCGCTTGCGGGCGAGGCCGATGCAGTTTCCGGTGCGGTCATGGAGGGGTGTTAGCAGATTCGGCAAGAACAAATGATACTGTCACCGCCCGGCTTGACCGGGCGGCCCAGTATTCCAGAGACTGTCGATGGGGGCACGCAGCTTCTACGTCTACATTTTGGCTAACCGCATCGGTGGCACGCTTTACATTGGCGTGACCAACGACCTCATTCGTCGCGTGTGCGAGCACAAATCGGGTGCTGCCGAAAGCTTCACCAAACGTCACGATGTGAATCGGTTGGTCCATTTCGAGTGCTTCGACGAGATTGAGCAAGCTATCCATCGCGAGAAGCGGCTCAAGAAATGGTCACGTGCGTGGAAGATATCGTTGATTGAAAAGGATACTCCAAACTGGATTGATCTTTATCCTCAGATTGCCGGGGGATGAAGTAACATAGAGTATCTAACGGATAGGCCTCTGGAATACTGGGTCGCCCGGTCAAGCCGG
>JBKQRS010000081.1:0-3141 GCA_052143915.1 Bradyrhizobium sp. | reverse complement strand
CGGTGCGCTCGCCGCAACGCTCGGGTGTGGTCGCGGTGGGCGCGGGCACCTCGCCGGTGGGCGCACACAAACTGGGGAACAAAAGCGCGCTGCCCGGGGTGGTGACGTAGGTGTGCCCGTCGGGCAGGCGCCAGATCACCGTGCCGTCGGGCAACTGTTCGTCGTGCCAGCCCCAGAACGTTTTGAGCAAATGATGACGATGGCACAGGCATTTCAGGTTGCTCGCAAGTCAGTAACCTACCCCCATAAGGTGGCCGCAATCAGGGAAGCCGATTGCACGCCCCCACCGGGCGTTCAACGCCGGCAGACAAGCGAGCCGATCAGCCGTGGCAAACCTCGCAACGCGAGGACAAGCGCGTCATGACCCTGCAACACGGGACGCCTCGACGCGATCGCGCCGTGCCTGTCGCGCCGCAGCTGCGGCAGGACCCGACCACGCTCGACCAACTCGCGCACGAACGCGGCCAGTTCGGCGAAATAGCCGAGCACATTTCGGAGTTCCCTTCCCCCCTACTGCGCCGCCGCGGCATAGATCGATGGTATCGAGCAGCCCGGCGCGACACGATATCTGAATCCCGCATGTGCGCACGGCGTTCTGTTGCCTGCGTTGCGAATCGGCAACGCAGTTCGCCAATCACGTTTAGAAGCCGGTGGTTCGTCAGCCCCGTCGATGGGTGGTGCTGGTCCGAAGTGGGCCGTCTCCCGTCGTTGGCGCTCGGTTTCTCGGGCCTGCCGGTTATGCCGACGTTCGCCGGTGATGTAGTAGTTGGACCGGTTCTGGGCTCCTGGTGGTGGTTATGGGTCGGCGGCATCGCGGCCGAATCCCCATACAGGTTCACGAGACGGATCCGGTTTCGGCAGCGCCGCGGTCGCTGCGCACAGCGCCGGGAACAGCCATACGCCGCCTTACCTGGTGACATACATCCGCGCAGCAGTAGCCGCGAGATCACTGCCGCGTTAGCGCTTGAGAATCAGACCGGCGGTGGTTCAATCCGTTCGATCGTGTTGATGCGGTCGATGGACCGGTCGAAAGAGGCTACCTTGCTGATCCCGGTGCTCTCGGCGCATGCAACCAGGTATGCCTCCGCGAAGTCAATCCGGTCAGTCTCGTAGACCTCAATCGCACGCAAAAGAAGTGCCGGATCAACGCAGACAATGGAGTCGAATGCGATGAGCGATCTCATCGCTTCGGCAACTTGGCCGCGGGGCGCTTGGTAAAAGGACTCCAACACGTAGACCGTCTCAGCCACGACGAGGTCTGTCAGCAGTAACTCTCGCGCGGTCCTCAGGTAAGCAGTCGCGCGGACCGCCATCTCAGGCGGGTCGCCGGTGAGATGCCGGACAAGGACGTTCGTGTCAATAAGCGCGGTCAACGGCGGTCTGCAGCTCGAGCAGCCCTCGTGCGGCGAATCACCTCATCCCACGCGACGTTGCGTTTGACCGCCGGTACCCGAACCGTTTCGGCAAGGGTGAGGAAGTCGGGCGTCCGCGCCAGCACAGCTCGATTGCCTTCCACGTGGAAGATAACCTCGTCGCCCTCCTTGAGACCGAGCGCATCCCGCACTGCCTTCGGGACGGTCAGCTGCCCCTTTGACGTCAGCTTAGCCGCAGCGTCCATCAACAAACTCCTTACTGCTCCCTTGAAGTAAGGATAGGCGACGACGTCAAGGGCGGGCATAGGTACGTCAGCTACCTCACATCTCTCAAACAACACCCGACAACCTCATCGGTGGATTTACCAGGCATTTTGTTGATGTCTATGACCGAAGCGACAGAGCTACCTGACGTTCCTTACAAGTCATTAATATGCCCGCCAACTTGCGCCATGGTTTCACGGCGGGTTCGGTAGTGCAGTCGTCTTCGTCAGTGACGTACGTGGTCACTCAGCCATCTTTGCGCGACGCGAGGTCATAGCTTACTTTCTGCTCGCGTCGACAGGATTTGAACGCGCGACCACTTGACCCCCAGAAAATAGCGGTAACGCGTTCTCCCTGGCCGGCGGTGTCAGCGCGCCGGCCTCGACGGGTTCGAGCACTTTGAGAACATCACTTTCGAGGACTGGCAGTGGGTAATCAATGTGGACCTTCACGGCGTCTTCCACTGCGTCCAGGCCGTACTCCCGGACATGCTTGAGGCGCATTGGGGACGGATCGTCAACATCTCCTCGTCCAGTACGCATTCGGGCGTGCCGCACATGGCGCATTACGTTGCCGCGAAGTCCGCCGTGAACGGCCTCACCAAGTCGCTGGCCTTGGAATACGGCCGTAGTGGCATCACGGTCAACGCAGTGCCACCGGGCTTCATCGACACACCAATGTTGCGCAAGGCCGTGGCACACGGGCATCTTGGCGATGTTCAGAGACACATCGAGGTGACCCCCGTTCGCCGCATCGGCAAGCCCGAGGACATCGCCGCCGCTTGCGCATTTCTGATCTCCGACGATGCCGGATACATCACCGGCCAGATCCTGGGCGTCAACGGCGGACGAAACATTTAGTCCGCGAAATAAAGACCGCACGCGGGAGCGGGGGGCGCCATACGATTGTATTAAATTTATTGTTGCCTGCCCGGCCAATGGGCTAATCTCCAGATGACCAAGTGTTGTACGTCCCTTCAAAGCAGCATTGGAGTCTAGAGCGATGCAGTTTCTTGCTGAGGCCGAGGACCTACCGAAGGCCGCGAACATCAAGACCCAACTGATCAGCCTGTGGATCGCGTTGATCTTCAGCGTGATTCTGCTGATCGCCTTCGTGGCGTTTCCTGGTTTCTTCCCGCCAATGTCACCCAACTTGTCTGCTGATCAGGTCGCGTCGTTCTACAGAGACAACGCGGCGATGATCCGGTTCAGCATGATCACCTTCAACTTCTGCGCAATCATGCTGGTACCGATGTTCGCGGTGATCGTGGTCCAAATGAAGCGGATGGCGACTCAGAGCCACGTGTTCGCGTACTGCTATCTGACGGCCGCAGTCAGCGGCGCAACGTTGTTTGCGCTCGCCGACATCTACTACCTTGTTGCGGCGTTCCGGCCCGACCGCAACCCTGAACTCGTTGTACTGCTCAACGATATGGCGTGGATCATCTTCATCGCGCCGGTGGGCGTGATAGTCGCTATGAACCTGATCCTCGCGATCGCGATCT
>JBKQRS010000080.1:0-9620 GCA_052143915.1 Bradyrhizobium sp. | reverse complement strand
CGCATTCGCGCGACCCGTTGGCTCCTCGCAATGACAGCCCCTGTTGAATCGTCTCAGCTGTGTGAAAATTTGAATGAGGGATGTCGGCTCTTCGGGCGTCATCGACCTTGATCGCTTCTCGAAATTGCCTCTTACTCCCGCCGAGGTAACAGCGAGGAAACCCGATGGCACGCGTGCGCTGTATCACCGAAATGGGCATGGGCGTTGACGTTCACGGCAAGGACGCCACCAAGGCGGCGAGGCGGGCGGTCTCGGACGCCATCCGCCACTCCAGCCTCGGCTTCTTTCGGATGGTAGGCAAGACTTCCAGCGACATGTTCGTCGATGTCACAATCGGCGTGCCGAACCCCGGCGCGGTCGACACGTCGGCGGTGGCCAAAGAGCTTCCGTACGGCACGGTGACCGTGACCGCGGTCAAGGGCGGGCTGGAGGTTCCCGCCGAGAGCGGCAGCGATGCCATCATCATTGCCAATGCCGCCGTCATCGTCAGCCTCGATGACGGCGCATCGGGCTAGAAGCCATGTAATCCCAGAAAGAGAACAAGCTGCGATGCCCGATCTTTCCGCTTTCCCGATCACGAAACGTTGGCCGGCGCTGCATCCCGATCGGCTGCAGCTTTATTCGTTGCCAACGCCGAACGGCGTCAAGATCTCGATCATGCTGGAAGAGATCGGGTTGCCGTATGAAGTGCATCTGGTCGACTTCAACAAGGACGACCAGAAGACGCCGGAGTTCCTGTCGCTCAATCCGAACGGCAAAATCCCTGCCATCATCGATCCGGACGGACCGGGTGGCGAACCGCTCGGGCTGTTCGAGTCGGGCGCGATCCTGCAATATCTCGCCGACAAAACCGGCAAGCTGCTGCCGGCTGACGCCGCGCGTCGCTACCAAACCATCCAGTGGGTGTACTTCCAGATGGGTGGAATCGGGCCGATGTTCGGCCAGCTCGGCTACTTCCACAAATTCGCCGGCAAGGAGATCGCCGACAGGCGGCCGCTCGAGCGTTACGTCACCGAATCAAAACGCCTGCTCGGCGTCATGGAGTCTCGTCTCGACGGGCGGCGGTGGATCATGAACGACGACTACACCATTGCCGACATCTCGATGCTCGGCTGGGTGCGCAATCTGATCGGCTTTTACGGCGCGCGCGAACTGGTCGGGTTCGATGATTTTGGCAACGTCTCGGCCTGGCTCGATCGCGGCCTGGCACGACCCGCGGTGAAACGTGGGTTGGAGATTCCGAAACGGCCCTGAACGGGAAGGGCGCAGCCGCAGTTTCTTCCCTTACGACAGAAGTGGACAAATCGAAAGATGACGAAACCGGTCACCATCTACGGTATCAAGAACTGCGACACCATGAAGAAGGCCCGCGCCTGGCTCGATGGCCATGGCGTGGCTTACGGCTTTCATGACTACAAGACCGAGGGCATCGCCAAGGACAAGCTCAAGCAGTGGAGCGACGAAGTTGGCTGGGAGACGCTGCTCAACCGCGCCGGCACCACGTTTCGCAAATTGCCCGATGGCGACAAGGAAGGGCTGAACGAGAACAAGGCGCTGGCCATGATGCTGGCGCAGCCGTCAATGATCAAGCGGCCGGTGCTCGAGCTCGGCGGCAAAGTGCTGGTCGGCTTCAAGCCGGAAATCTACGCCAGGGACGTGGCGGCGTCGGGCGGGTCTCGTCGCGCGAAGACCTAAGCCGGCCCGATCCGGAAATGCCGCGATGTTGCTATTTGAATTCGATCAGGTCACCGGCAGGAATACGGCCGGGTGCGCGGTGGAAAAGGTCGCTATCGATCACGGCGCGAAGCTTTGTCGCCGGCAGCGTGTCATTTCCCCGCATCAGGTTCTTGATCTCGAATCCGCCGTCTTCACAGATCGTCTTCAGGGATGCGACGACGTGGGTGACGCTGCCGCCATCCGAGAACGGCAGCAACAGCCGCTCATAGGCGACGAGCCGGCCATAGATGTCGTCGATGTCGGAGATGGTGTAGACGGGAAGCGCGCGCTTCAGACATTCATGGTAGACCGGCATCACGACGGACGCGAGCTTGGCACCGAGATATTCGTCGAGATATCGGCCCTTGCCGGTGTGGCCGTAGGCGACAGACATCCGCGTGCCGTTGCTCTGGATCAATAGACGCGGAGGCGACCTGTGTGCTGCATCGACGGTGTAAAAGACGAGGTCCGGAAGCTCGTCGGCGAGCCGTTCGGGCTGGTATTCCTCGATGCGCGGCAATAGTTGCGCGCGGGCGTAAAGCCGCAGCCACGTGTTCAGGAGATCACGCTGCTTGATCGATTTGACGATCGTCGGGTTGGCGCTTTCGAATTCCAAGGCTGCGGGTCCGGTCTCGATGCAAAACAGCCTAGCATCGATCCCAAGGCGGAAATTTTTAATGAAAACCTGAGATTGCAGCGAAACACCGTTAACAACTGCTTTCCGCCTTGCCTGACCGGCCTCTCAAAACAGCCTTGGGGCAAGGCGCTCGATCGTCTGCTCTTGACCGCTTTCGCCATTCGACTAATGGCCAATCGGGCCGCTGCGCGCTTGCGGGTATGCCCAGCTTTCCGCCTTGCGTAAGGCGGGCCGTTGGCGGCATATTCCGGCCCGGAGGCGGCAGGTCCAGGGCGAAATTCCAAGACGCCCGGGAGAACCTGCCGGTAAGAAAGATTGGCCACCCGCGATGGGGCGTCGCGGCGACGGCTGATGGGGGAAATTTGATTGGCTGATGAGTTCATTCTCGAAACCCACGGATTAACCAAGGAATTCGCGGGGTTCTTTGCCGTTCGCGACGTCGACCTTCGGGTCCGCCGTGGCAGTATTCACGCGTTGATCGGCCCAAACGGCGCCGGCAAGACGACATGCTTCAATCTCTTGACCAAGTTCCTGAAGCCTTCGGCAGGCCAAATCCTGTACAAGGGCCAGGACATTACGGCGATGGCGCCGGCCGATGTGGCGCGCCTTGGTCTGGTGCGCTCGTTTCAGATTTCGGCGGTATTTCCGCATCTGACCGCGCTCGAGAACGTGCGGGTCGCGCTGCAGCGTCAGCACGGGCACTCCTTCGACTTCTGGCGTTCCAAGACCGTGCTCGACCGCTTCAACGGCCGCGCCCGTGAACTGCTCGACGATGTCGGCCTCAGCGAGTTTGCGATGACGCCCGCGGTCGAAATGCCTTACGGACGCAAGCGTGCGCTCGAAATAGCGACCACGCTCGCGCTCGATCCGGAAATGATGCTGCTCGATGAGCCGATGGCCGGCATGGGACACGAGGACATCGACAAGATCGCGGCGCTGATCAAGCGCATCTCGGCGAAATACACGATCCTGATGGTCGAGCACAATCTCAGCGTCGTCGCCAACCTGTCCGACATCATCACCGTGCTGACGCGCGGTCATGTGCTGGCGGAGGGCAATTATGCCGATCTGTCCAAGGATGAACGCGTGAAGGAAGCCTATCTGGGGGCGGGTCATGGTTGATTCGAAAACGGCCGACGCCGCCACGAAATCCGTGCCGGCGTCCGGCGCGTCGGTGCTGTCGGTTCAGAATCTCGAGGCCTGGTACGGCGAGTCCCACATCCTGCATGGCATCAACTTCGAGGTGAAGGCCGGCGAGGTTGTCACCCTGCTTGGACGCAACGGCGCCGGCAAGACCACCACGCTGAAATCGGTGATGGGAATCATCGGCAAGCGCACCGGCTCGATCCGCTTCGATGGCCATGACATCAGCCGCGCCTCGTCTGACAAGATTGCGCGTTTGGGGATTGCCTTCTGTCCGGAGGAGCGCGGGATTTTTGCCAGCCTCGACGTTCGTGAAAACCTGCTGCTGCCGCCGGTGGTGCGCACCGGCGGCCTGTCGCTGGACCAGATCTTCGAGCTGTTTCCCAATCTCAAGGAGCGGCTGAACAGCCAGGGCACCAAATTGTCGGGCGGCGAGCAGCAGATGCTGGCGATTGGGCGAATCCTGCGTACCGGCGCGCGGTTTCTGATGCTGGACGAGCCGACCGAAGGTCTCGCGCCTGTCATCATTCAGCAAATCGGCCACACCATCAGGCGTCTCAAGAACGAAGGTTTCACAATTCTTCTGGTCGAGCAGAACTTCCGGTTCGCCGCAACGGTGGCGGACCGCTACTACATTGTCGAGCATGGCAAGATCATCGACGGTTTCGCCAACGCGGAGCTGCAGGTCAATATGGACAAGCTTCACACCTATCTCGGCGTCTGAAGAACAACGGGAACGATCCACAAAGGGACCACCATGAAAACCAGAATTGTCACATCGTTGCTGCTGGGCACGGCGCTGAGCCTCGCAAGCGGAAGTTTCGCCAATGCCCAGGACAAGACCGTCAAAATCGGTGCGCTCTCCGATCAATCCGGGCTTTACGCCGATCTCGGCGGGCCCGGCTCGACGCTCGCTGCCCAGATGGCGGTCGAGGATTCCGGTCTTGCCGCCAAGGGCTGGAAGATCGACATCATTTCCGGCGATCACCAGAACAAGCCCGATATCGGCACCGCCATCGCGCGGCAGTGGTTTGATGTCGACAAGGTTGACGTCATCGTCGACGTGCCGAATTCCGGCGTGGCGCTCGCGGTCAACAATGTCATCAAGGAAAAGAACGGCGTCTACATCAATTCGGGCGCGGCGACCTCCGATCTGACCAATGCGCAATGCTCGCCCAATACCGTGCACTGGACCTATGACACCTACATGCTTGCCCACACCACGGGGCAGGCGCTGGTGAAGGCCGGCGGCGATACCTGGTTTTTCCTCACCGCCGATTACGCTTTCGGTGCCGCGCTCGAGCGCGACACCACCGCGGTCATTCTGGCCAATGGCGGCAAGGTGCTCGGCGGCGTCAAGCATCCCTTGAATACCGCGGACTTCTCCTCGTTCCTGCTGCAGGCGCAGTCGTCGAAAGCCAAGATCATCGGGCTCGCGAATGCCGGCGGTGACACCACCAATACCATCAAGCAGGCGGCCGAATTCGGCATCGTCAAGGGTGGGCAAAAGCTGGCGGCTCTGCTGCTGTTCATCACCGACGTCAAGGCGATCGGCCTTGAAACAGCGCAAGGGTTGAACTTCACCGAGACCTTCTATTGGGACATGAACGATCAGACCCGCGCATTCTCCAAGAAGTTTGCCGCTCGGATGAAGAACGGTGCACCGCCGACGATGGTCCAGGCCGGCGTCTATGCCGGCCTCATTCACTACTTCAAGGCCCTGGATGCGCTTGGCGGCAATCCGCACGACGGCGTCAAGGTCGTGGAAAAAATGAAATCGATCCCGACCGACGATCCGCTGTTTGGCAAGGGCGAGATTCAGCCCAACGGCCGCACCATCCATTCGGCCTATCTGTTCGAGGTGAAGAAGCCATCGGAATCCAAGGCCCCCTGGGATTTCTACAAGCTGATCGGCACGGTTCCCGGCAACCAGGCGTTTACGCCATTGTCGGAAAGCAAGTGTGCGATGCTGAAGAAGTAGCGGCCAGCCCCGCTGGCTTCGAGCCGGCGGGGGCTGCCTCCAGCTGACAACGAGATTGAGCGCGAAAGATCGATCGATATGCAAGCTCTCTACGCACAGCTCCTGGTGGGACTGATCAACGGCTCGTTCTATGCGCTGCTCAGCCTTGGGCTCGCCGTGATCTTCGGAATGCTCAACATCATCAATTTCGCGCACGGCGCGCTCTACATGATGGGTGCGTTCTGCGCCTATTTCCTGCTGAACGTCGCGGGCATCGGATACTGGCCGGCGCTGATCGTCGCTCCCATCGCGGTCGGCATTTTCGGGATGATCCTCGAGCGGACCATGCTGCAATGGCTGTCCGGCCTCGATCATCTCTATGGGCTGTTGTTGACCTTCGGCATCGCGCTGATCGTGCAGGGCGTGTTCCAGAATTATTTCGGCTCGTCCGGCTTGCCCTATGCGATCCCCGACGAACTGAGGGGCGGCATGAATCTCGGCTTCATGTTCTTACCCGTTTATCGGGCCTGGGTGGTCGTGTTCTCACTCGTGGTGTGTCTCGCCACCTGGTACCTGATCGAGCGAACCCGGCTTGGCGCTTACCTGCGCGCCGCCACCGAAAACCCGACGCTGGTGCGCGCCTTCGGCATCAACGTGCCCAGGATGATCACGCTGACCTACGGATTGGGCGTAGGTCTTGCGGCGCTCGCCGGCGTGCTGTCGGCGCCGATCAACCAGGTACGTCCGCTGATGGGCGCGGATCTGATCATCGTGGTGTTCGCGGTCGTGGTGATCGGCGGCATGGGTTCCATCATGGGATCGATCATCACCGGCTTTGCGCTTGGGGTGATCGAGGGACTGACCAAATACTTTTATCCCGAGGCTTCCAACACCGTGGTATTTGTCCTGATGGTGTTGGTGCTGCTTGTGAAGCCTTCTGGACTGACGGGACGGGCGACCTGACATGATGGCGATGACCGACGATACAATACCGGTGAGCGGGCGCACGATCCGCGACGAGATGATCGCGTTCGGCATCATGACTGCACTGCTGCTGGTCGTGCCATTGACCGGCGTCTATCCGTTTTTCGTGATGCAGGCGCTGTGTTTTGCGCTCTTGGCCTGCGCCTTCAACCTCCTGATCGGCTATGGCGGATTGCTGTCGTTCGGCCACGCGATGTTCCTGGGAACCGCGGGTTACATCACCGCCCACGCTTTGAAGGTCTGGGGGGTGACGCCGGAACTTGGAATTCTGGTTGGTACCGCCGGCGCCGCAGGGCTTGGCGTCATCACCGGGGTCATCGCGATCCGCCGCCAGGGCATCTATTTCGCCATGATCACGCTCGCGCTTTCGCAACTCCTCTATTTCATCTATCTGCAGACGCCGTTCACCCATGGCGAGGACGGCATCCAGGGCATTCCGCAAGGCTATTTGTTCGGGATCTTCAACCTCGCCAGGCCGACGGTGCTTTATTACGTCATCGTTGCCGGCTTCCTGTTCGGTTTTCTGGTCATCTTTCGCACCATCAACTCGCCATTCGGCGAGGTGTTGAAATCGATCCGGGAAAACGAGCAGCGGGCGATCTCGCTCGGTTACAAGACGGACCAATACAAGCTGCTCGCCTATATCCTGTCCGGAACATTGGCGGGATTTGCCGGTGCGCTGAAGGTGTTCGTGGCGCAGAATGCCTCATTGACCGACGTGCACTGGAGCATGTCCGGCGAAATCGTGCTGATGACGCTGGTCGGCGGTCTCGGGACCGTGTTTGGCCCGGTGGTGGGTGCCTTCGTGATCATCGCCATGCAGCAATATTTGGCCGGGTTCGGGCAGTGGGTGACGGTGATCCAGGGCGGCATCTTCGTGGTGTGCGTGCTGACGTTTCGCCGCGGCGTGGTCGGCGAGATCGCGCATTTTTTCCGGCGATCGCTCTAGACGGGCCGGTTTCCAGAGCGTTTTCGGGCCCTACAAAGCGGTGGATGACCCGGTTCCATCAGCCGCCCGCCGCGCGCTTTCTCCCGAAAATGGTTTATGACAGCCATGTGACGGGCCGCCTCAGCGGGCCAATTTGGCGACAATGGACATAACCTATGCTGATGCGTTGGTTTCGCGCCTTTCTTCCGAAGGAAGAACGGTTTTTCGATCTGTTCGCCCGGCACTCCCAGGCCGTCCTGCAGGGTGCGCTGGCCTTGCAGGGCATGCTGAAGGGGGGCGAGGAAACCCCGGTCTTCTGTCAGCGCGTCAATCAGTTCGAGAACGACGCCGACAACATCACGCGAGAGGTGCTTACCGCGGTGCGCCGGACCTTCATCACGCCGTTCGACCGGGGCGACATCAAGAATCTGATCACCTCGATGGATGATGCCATCGACCAGATGCAGCAGACGGCGAAGGCCGTGGTGCTGTTCGAGGTCCGCACCTTCGAGCCACCAATGCGCGAAATGGGAACGCTTCTGGTCGAGTGTGCAAATCTCGTCGGCCGCGCGCTTCCCTTGCTGCAGTCGATAGGCGCCAACGTCGCGATGCTGACGGCGATCACCGAAGAGCTTACCAAGCTGGAGGGGCGCGTCGATGATCTCCACGATATCGGGCTGAAGGAGCTTTTCCTCAAGCACCGCGATGCCAATGCGATGGACTTCATCGTAGGCGCCGAGATCTATGATCATCTGGAGAAGGTCGCCGACCGGTTCGACGACGTGGCGAACGAGATCAACAGTATCGTGATCGAACAGGTATAGGGCAGGGCCGCGCAGTGGATGCCACGCTTGGTCTTCCGGTTCTGGTCGGATTAATTGCCGTCGCGCTGCTGTTTGACTTTCTCAATGGACTGCACGACGCCGCCAACTCGATCGCAACGATCGTGTCGACCCGGGTGCTGCGGCCGCAATACGCGGTGTTCTGGGCGGCGTTCTTCAATTTCGTCGCCTTCCTGGTGTTCGGGCTCAATGTCGCCCAGACCATCGGCGTCGGGATCATCGAACCCAGCGTGATCGATGTGCAGGTCATCTTTGCAGCCCTTGTCGGGGCGATCGTCTGGAATCTGATCACCTGGGCATTGGGGATACCGTCCTCGAGCTCGCACGCCTTGATCGGAGGGCTGGTCGGGGGCGGCATGGCCAAGGCCGGACTTTCGGCCGCGGTCTGGAGCGGCCTGTCCAAGGCATTGCTCGCCATCGTGCTGTCGCCGCTGATTGGTTTCCTGCTGGCGCTGGTCCTGGTCGCGATCGTGTCGTGGGCTTCGGTGCGCTCGACGCCGTTCGCGGTCGACCGTGCCTTCCGGATTTTGCAGTTTGCTTCCGCCTCGCTCTATTCGCTCGGTCACGGCGGCAACGATGCGCAAAAGACCATGGGCATCATTGCCGTGCTGTTGTATTCGCAGGGAAAGCTCGGTGCGGAATTTTCGGTGCCGTTCTGGGTGGTGCTGGCGTGCCAGGCGGCGATGGCGCTGGGCACCTTGATGGGCGGCTGGCGGATCGTCCGGACCATGGGCCTGAGGATCACCAAGCTGACGCCGATGCAGGGTTTCTGCGCGGAAACCGGCGGCGCCGCGACGCTGTTCATGGCAACCTTTCTCGGGGTTCCCGTGTCGACAACCCACACCATTACGGGCGCCATCGTCGGCGTTGGCGCCGCGCGGCGGGTCTCGGCGGTGCGCTGGAACGTGGCGAGTTCGATCGTCTACGCCTGGGTGATTACCATCCCGGCCGCCGGCGGCGTCGCGGCGCTGGCCTATTGGGCCGTGCCGTTGCTGCGATTTTTAGTCCCCTGACTGGAGTAAAGCCGCGCAATCCATATATGGGTTGGTGCCGTTCCTGCTTGATCCGGCCCGGTTTCCCTGCCAAACGCTCACCCCTATGTCCGACCTCGCTCTCACTGCCGAATCGCCGTCCCGCTCGCCGCTGTCAGCTGAAGTGGCGCGCCGGCGCACCTTTGCGATCATCTCGCATCCGGACGCCGGCAAAACCACGCTGACGGAAAAGCTTCTGCTGTTCGGTGGAGCGATTCAGCTCGCCGGCCAGGTCAAGGCCAAGCGCGACCGGCGCTCGACCCGATCCGACTGGCTCGCCATCGAGCGCGACCGCGGCATCTCCGTCGTCACCTCGGTGATGACCTTCGAATATGCCGGCCGCATGTTCAACCTGCTCGATACGCCGGGCCACGAGGAC
>JBKQRS010000079.1:0-3870 GCA_052143915.1 Bradyrhizobium sp. | reverse complement strand
CATCCAGCCCTGGTGCATCTCGCGCCAGCTCTGGTGGGGTCACCAGATTCCGGCCTGGTATGGGCCCGACGGGAAGGTCTTCGTCGCTGAAACCGAAGAGGAAGCCGTTGGCAATGCGCTCGGCTTTTACGTCGAGCAGGAAGTCATCACGCCGGAGCAGGGGCGGGAGATGGCGCTCGATCGCAACAAGCGCGCCGGCTTCATCACCCGCGATGAGGACGTGCTCGACACCTGGTTCTCCTCGGCGCTGTGGCCGTTCTCGACGCTGGGCTGGCCCGACGACGACACCGACGTGAAGCGCTATTACCCCACCGACGTCCTCGTCACCGGCTTCGACATCATCTTCTTCTGGGTTGCCCGCATGATGATGATGGGGCTCCATTTCATGAAACAGGTTCCGTTCCCGACCGTCTACATCCACGCCCTCGTTCGCGACGAAAAGGGCGCCAAGATGTCGAAGTCGAAAGGCAACGTCATCGATCCCCTGCACCTGATCGATGATTACGGCGCCGATGCGCTGCGCTTCACGCTCGCGGCGATGGCGGCGCAGGGCCGTGACATCAAGCTCGCAGCGAGCCGCGTCGAGGGTTACCGCAACTTCGCGACCAAGCTGTGGAACGCCTGTCGCTTCGCCGAGATGAACGCCTGCGAGCTGCCCGCGGGATTCGATCCGACCAAGGCAAAGCAGACGCTGAACCGCTGGATCGCCCATGAGACCGCGCGCGCCACGCGCGAGGTCACCGAGGCGATCGAAGCCTACCGATTCAACGACGCCGCAGGCGCGATCTATCGTTTCGTCTGGAACGTCTATTGCGACTGGTACCTCGAATTGGCAAAACCCGTGCTGATGGGCGAGGAGGGCGGCGCCAAGTCCGAGACCCGCGCGATGGTGGCGTGGGCGCGCGACGAGATTCTGAAACTGCTGCACCCTTTCATGCCCTTCATCACCGAAGAGCTGTGGACGGTGACGGCCAGGCGCGATGGCCTGTTGGCGCTGGCGCCGTGGTCGCGCAAAGCCAGCGCGTTGACCGCGGAGCAACTGGCGCTGATGTCGACCACTAGCCAGGACGATCCGTTGATGCCGCCAATCTGGCTCGCGTTCGAGGCGGCCGAATTCACCGATGAGGCTGCCGAGGCCGAGATCGGCTGGGTGGTCGATCTCGTCACTGCGATACGCTCGGTACGCGCCGAAATGAACATTCCGCCGGCGACGCTGACGCCGCTCGTGCTCTCGGGCGCCTCGGCCGAGACCCGGGAACGAGCGCCGCGCTGGAACGACGTGATCAAGCGGATGGCCCGGCTCGCCGACATCTCCTTCGCCGACCGCGCGCCGGAAGGCTCGGTGCAGCTCCTGGTGCGCGGCGAGGTTGCCGCCCTACCGCTCAAAGGGGTGATCGATTTTTCGGCGGAGAAAGCCCGCCTCGACAAGGAACTGGCAAAGGCCGACGCCGATATCAAGCGGGTCGACGCCAAGCTTGCCAACGAGAAGTTTGTTGCCAACGCGCCGGAAGAAATCGTCGAAGAGGAAAAGGAAAAGCGCGAGGCGGCGGTAGCACGAAAGGCGAAGATCCTTGAAGCGCTGGAGCGGCTGAAGAGCGCCGTCTAGAGCATGAATCCGGACCCGAAGGGCCGCGTTAGCGCAAAGTGGACGCGGCCGCGCGGGCCGTGCTGCTGGCAGCGAGCAGGGGTGATGGGGTCTACAACATCGCCGAGAATGACGGCGCGGTGTCGAATGCAAAGGCAAGGTGCGAATTAGGGTTCGACCCGGCGTTCAGGGGCCCGGAACGGCTTGCTCCGAAACTACGAACCGTTCAATCCGAACCGTCACGGTAGCTCGACCGCTCCGGTGATTCCGATCCGCTCGGCAGCGACGTTGGCTCGAGGCTTCAAGCGAGGCCAGTCGGATTGAAGGCCACTTTCCCTGTCAAATGGGTCGACTTCCAATACGCCGGCGGGAATGCTCGATGCTGTTTCTGCAACGGCAACGCTACGCGCCCGCCACAGTGTGGTGCCGAGTAGAAAATAGACTGCGGCAGTCCACAAGGCCTGCCAGTTGTGGAGCCCTTCGTTGAAGATGGCATAAAGCGCAGCAGCGCCGAGGAGGCACGCGAACACGGCCTCGGCCGTCGGACGCGTGCCTGATTGTGGACGGTTGAGCAGTGCCAGCGTGCAAAACGGCACCACCGCCATGGTGAGGCTGGCGAACGGGAAATCGCGCCAGCGCGGGTCGAAGATCAAGCCCAGCGCGGTTTCCGCTGCGATCAGCGTGGTCACAGTCAGAGTGAGTCCCAAGACCCTCGTCGGGAACGACAGAATTTTGCCCTGGCGCGGGCCGATCAATTCCAGAAACGTCGGCAAGCTCCGTCCCGACATCAGGGCGTTGGCGCAGATGACGGGTGAGGCGATCGCGGCCGCCAGCAGCGCCCCCCATCCGAGCCAGCCACCTAGTCCATAACTTTCATAGATCATCTTGTCGGCGGCTACCCCGAGCAGGATCCCGGCCGTGGTTGCCGACATCCCGACGGCGATCCAGCAGGCGAGTCGGGGCGTCCAGGGTCTGCGTCTCAATGTCAGCCATGCGGCAGCGAATACCAGGATAGCCAATGCCATCCCG
The DNA here is from genome assembly GCA_052143915.1 of Bradyrhizobium sp. Taxonomy (GTDB): domain Bacteria; phylum Pseudomonadota; class Alphaproteobacteria; order Rhizobiales; family Xanthobacteraceae; genus Bradyrhizobium. The sequence goes on along the minus strand of JBKQRS010000079.1, from coordinate 1,256 downwards.
CTTCCCATCTGCAGCTTCCAGAACGGATAATCGCTGACGGCGATGCCGGGCGGATATTTCAGCTGGCGATCCTGCCCTCCGAACAAGCCCCAATTGCCCCCCACAGTTCCTTCCCATTCACGCTTCCACGGCGCGTCGTAGGCCTCGATCAGGTTGATGTGAAAATTTTCACGCTTCGCCTCATCGAGAAGCTCGGAGATGACGCGGGCCTGGTTGGTGCGCGAGGGGAGCGCGCCTTCACGCATCCGCCCCATGCTCGGCCAACCGGTCTCGCCGATCAGGATCTCCTTGCCGGGAAAGGCGACGGCGACCTGCTTCTGAATGGCCACGACATGCGCAGCCGCTTCTTCGGCCCGTATCGGAAAATCCTCCCAGTAGGGCAGGACATGAATCGTCACGAAATCGACCGCGTCAGAGACTTCCCGGTAGCGCAGCCAGTATTCCCAGACATCGGCGTAGGTCACCGGAACGTTGACGCGGGCTTTCACCGAGCGAATGAGGTCCCGCAGATCGGACGGGGCCATTTCTCCGTGCAGCAGCACCTCGTTGCCAACGACGATCGCCCTGATCACATCGGGATAATCCTTCGCCAGTGATACCGCGGTGTCGATCAGTTGCGCGTTTTTGAGGCGACCGTTGCCGATCCAGACACCCAGCAGAACCTTCAATCCGACCTTGGACGCAAGCTCGGGCACCTTTTCCAATCCGTTGTCGACGGAATAGGTACGAACGCAGTTGGAAATCTTGGAGAGCTCGGCGAGATCCTCCTCGATCTGTTCCGGGCTCACGATCAATCCCGGGGTCATCGGAGTCTGGTCGTCCCGGAACGGCGCATAGGACACGCAATCCAGTTTCGCCGCGGGATCGATCGGCGCGCGGGCCAGCATGACCGGCGTGGCCAGCCACCACCAGACCCCGGCAATCACACTCAGAGATATCAGGAGAAGTGCCAGCGGCGCGCGAACGGCGATTGGTTCTGTCCTCCGGAGAGCTTGTCGATTATGATGCGCGGTCGGCGTAGTGGATTGAAATAGGCGCAGCGCCGCAAGAAGTGCGACAGGTAGACTTAGTTTTGATAGCAAATTTGCCTCCGCCCCAACAAGCGAAGTTATTCAACAACAAGTGAAGCGATGCCATTGAACAGATTTTCTCGGCGCCATTTTGCCAGGATCGCGGGATGGTCGGCTCTCGGACTATCGACGCGATCCGCCGAATCCGGTCAGGCCGACCAGGGCAAGGAAAACCGGCTCCCGAGC
>JBKQRS010000078.1:0-12633 GCA_052143915.1 Bradyrhizobium sp. | reverse complement strand
GGCTTAAAACGCTGCCGGACGCCCGCAAGCCGATTGAAGAAAGCCCCGCTTAGGCGGGGCTTTTATTTTTCGGCGGTGCTGCGGAGCCAACTGACGGTTGGGAGAAGCGGTAAATAATTGGCAATCTAAAAACAATACACCTGAAAAAATGCAGCGATTATTGTATCTTATCTGATCCCGTCACGGATCATGTATCCCGCACCGCGAATGGTGTGAAGCAACGGCCGCTCGAAGCCCTTGTCGATCTTGGAACGCAACCGTGAAATATGCACGTCAATGACATTGGTCTGCGGGTCGAAATGATAGTCCCAGACGTTCTCCAGCAGCATGGTCCGCGTCACCACCTGCCCGGCATGCTTCATCAGATATTCCAGCAGCCGGAATTCGCGCGGCTGCAGCGTCAATTCGTCCTTGCCGCGCGTCACCCGGTGCGAAAGTCGATCGAGCTCGAGGTCGCCCACGCGATAGGTGGTTTCCTCTGCCGGGCCGCCACGGCGGCGCGACAGCACCTCGATCCGCGCCAGCAATTCGGCGAATGAGTAGGGCTTCGGCAGATAGTCGTCGCCGCCGGCGCGCAGGCCCTTGATTCGGTCATCGACCTGTCCGAGCGCCGAGAGGATCAATACCGGTGTGCTGTTGCCCTTCTCGCGCAAGGTGCCTATCAGCGACAGGCCGTCGCGTTTCGGCAGCATGCGGTCGACCACCAGCACGTCGTAATCACCGCTCTCGGCGAGAGCCAGCCCTTCCTCGCCGTCGCTGGCAAGGTCGGCGACATAACCGACCTCCCGGAACGCCTTGACCAGATAGTCGGCGGACTCGCGGTCGTCTTCGATGATGAGGAGGCGCATCTGGGTGTCGGTTGCGGTCAAGTGAGGCAGCTTTCTATCACCATGGCGCGGTCGGCAGCCTCATGCAAGGCGACCTTGCGCGTCCTTCTCAGCCAAAAAAAGCGGGCGGTGAAGCTGGGGGACCTCACCGCCCTTTGACCTTCCGACGGAGGGGGGCGTTTTCCACCGGAAGGTAACTTGAGGGGAGCGGACTTTCGACCCGCCCCCCCGGAAAGAGCCGTCGGCGGGGGCGACTGATGCCGGCGACACCCTCCATTTCGTCCTCATGATCCGAACAGGTTCGCCATCCGGATCACGCTCCAGGCGCCCGAGGCTCAGCCTTTCGCCAGCGGGATCGCGACAAAGCGCGACGACCCACCGCTCTTGACGCGCATCAGAACGCTGTTCTTGTTGTCGCTGCGCGCGGCATTGATCGCCTCGCGCACGTCGGTCACATTGGCGACGCTCTTTCCGGCGACTTCCAGAATAACGTCACCTTCCTTGAAACCGCGCTCGGCGGCTGCGCTCTTCGGATCGACGTCGGTCACAACGACGCCCTCCTTGCCGGCGCCGGCAACGCTGTTGGCGGGCGCGAGCGTCAACCCCAGCTTCGGCACGTCGGTACCGCGGGTAACGCCGCCCTTGTCGCCATTATCGGTGTCAGCTTTGGCTTCGAGCGTGCTCGGCAACTGGCCAAGGGTAAGGTTGATGATCTTGTCCTGGCCCTTGTGCAGCACGTTGAGCTTCACGGCATTGCCGGGTGCAAGACCGCCGATGGTACGCGCGAGTTCGCGCGCATCCTTGACCGTCTCGCCGTTCACCGCCGTGATCACGTCGCCGGATTCGATGCCGGCCTTGGCGGCCGGACCGTTGGCCTGGGGTTCGGCAACCAACGCGCCTTCCGCCTTTTTGAGGCCGAGGCTGTCGGCAATGTCTGCCGTGACGGGCTGGATCTGGACACCGATCCAGCCGCGGCTGACCGAGCCCTTTTCCTTCAGCTGCGCGATCACGCTCTTCACGGTCGATGCCGGGATCGAAAACGCGATTCCGACGCTGCCGCCGGACGGCGAGTATATCGCGGTATTGACGCCCATCACTTCGCCTTCGGTATTGAAGGCCGGGCCACCAGAGTTGCCCTTGTTCACGGGCGCGTCGATCTGAATGAAGTCGTCATACGGGCCGTTGCCGATGTCGCGGCCGCTGGCCGAGACGATGCCGGCCGTGACGGTGCCGCCAAGGCCGAAGGGATTGCCGACCGCGAGCACCCAGTCGCCGATTCGGGGCTTGCCGTCGGACAGCTTGGCGAACGGGAAGTTCGAACCGCCCTCCACCTTGATCAGCGCGAGATCGGTGCGCGCATCGGTGCCGATCACCTTGGCGCTATAGGTCTTGCCATCGTCGGTCGTCACTTCGACCTTGTCGGCACTATCGACCACGTGGTTGTTGGTGACGGCATAGCCATCAGCCGAGATAAAGAAGCCGGAGCCTTGCCCGGTCACCATGCCGCGCCCGCCGCGCGGTCCACCGCGCAAGCCGGGCGGCAAGCCATCGGGGCCGCCGAAGCGGCGGAAGAAGCGTTCCATCGGCGATCCCGGCTGGAACGGCGAGTCGTCACTGTTGTCACTGCTGTCGTTCTTGGCGACCTTCTCGTTGATGTTGACCTTCACCGAAATCACCGACGGTTTCACGCGCTCGACGATATCGGCAAAGCCGACGGGCTTCTCGACTTTACGGACTTCGTTGTTGACCTGCGCATGCGCGGTGGTGCTGAAGATGTCCGCCGGACCGGAGGAAGGGCTGAAGCCATAAACGGCAACGCCAAGGCCGGCGACGACCGAGGCCATCAGCGCGAATTTGCGCGCGGAGAAAAGCGAACGGCGGGGCGCTCGATAAGACGGAAGGGACGAAAGATCGGTGGGACGGTCGGTCATGAAAAATCTCTCCAGAGCCTGAATCGGCGGTGCGGGGGGCTGCACCCTGTAGGCTTGAAGATGGGCATATCCGCCTTACGGCGCGCTGGCGGGGGAATTAAACTTTTGTAATGAACCGGCGATCGAAATGCGGCGGATTATCGCAGGGCAAAATCGGCTTATCGCACAGAGCCTTGGTAATGCGGCGGCTTCCGTCGATCGCCCGTCGGAACACCCGGGCTGGTCAGGTCGCCCGGACGCTCATGATGAAGCCGTCGACCTCCCGTTTCAGGGTTTCGGCCTGTTGCGAAAGATCGACCGCCGAGTCCCGAGCGTCGCTGGCCATGCGGCCCGTTTCAGATGAGGTGGATGTGATCTGCACGATGTGATTTGAGACATCCAGCGTGCCCCGGGCCGCGTTCTGGACGCTCTTCGAAATTTCCTGCGTGGCGTTTCGCTGCTGCGCGGTGTCGACTTCGATCCCGGACATGATGGCGCTGATTTCCGTGATGGTGTTCGATATGTCGTCCATCGCCTCTCGCGTCTCGCCGGTGATGCCCTGAATGCTGGCAACGTGCGTGGAGATTTCCTCGGTGGCCTTGCTGGTCTGGTGGGCAAGATTCTTGACCTCCGAAGCGACCACCGCGAAGCCCTTGCCGGCCTCGCCAGCCCGCGCCGCCTCGATCGTGGCGTTAAGCGCCAGCAGATTGGTCTGCGACGCGATAGCCTGAACCAGTTGTACGACAGCGCCAATTTTCTCGGCGGCCTCCGAGAGCGCGTGAATGGTATCGCTGCTTTTCCGCGCCTGTGCGGCCGCGCCTTCGGCACGTTGCGTGGCATCGCTGACGCGTCGGCTGATGGTACCGATGGACGTCGTCATCTCTTCCGCCGAACTGGCGACGGTCTGCACGCTGGTGCTGGCCTGGCTCGCGGCGCTGGCGACGGCATTGGCCTTGGCGCTGGTTTCGTTGGCGGCCTGCGACAGAGTTTCTGCATTGCTCTTCAACCGCACGGCGGATGAGGCGACGCTGCTGACGACATTGGCGACAAGGCCGTTGAAATCCCGAATCTTCTCATCAAGATATCGGGAACGCTCGCCCTGACGCTGCGCTTCAAGCAATTCATGGTCGGTCAGGCGTTGCCGCTCGATACCCGTCGTCTTGAACACTTCAAGTGCGCCTGCAAGGAGGCCGATTTCGTTGGCACGGCCCAGTCCGGGGATTGGGGTCTGATATTTCTGGTCGGCGACTTGCCGCATCGCATGCACGATCGCTGCCAGTGGCCCCATGATGCCGTTTCGAACGGCAAAATAGGTTGTGAGACAAACCGCGGCGGCGATAATCGCAATCGCGACGCAAGCCATCAGGAAATATGAAAATGCCGCCTGGGCCTCATGATAGATCTGCAGCGCATGGTCGCGGCCCGGGCCGCTCAGCGCGCCGAATTCAGCCGAGAGACTTGTGATTTGGTTGTTCAGGTAAAGGACGGCGACAAATCCCGTGCCGCCACCGACGGCCAGCAATAGCAATAGAGCCGCCACAACGGCTCCGATCAGGAAGCGGATGGTCAAATTGCTGTTGGAGAACATTGCTGCGCTCTGATGGGAGAATCGCGGGATTCGCGGTTTCAAACTTTCAGAGAAAGGTCAAAAATGCATAAACTGTCCGACGCCGCCGGCGAAACCGGCACGCGCGACATGCAATTCGCTCGCATTAGAGCGTTTTCGAGCGAAGCGGATACCGGTTCGCGTGAGGAAAACGCGTCAAAACAAGAGATTAGAGCGTCGGTTCTATTCAATCAGAACCCATCTTGCCCTAGTGGGTATGCATACGTAACAATACGGAGCTAAGTCGGTTTGTCCGGCGTCGGCTCTGGCGCGATCAGCCGTTCCAGCCGCGCTTCCTCGTCGGCCGTCAGCTTGAACAGCGAAGCATCGTCTCGCATGCCGGATTTCGCTCGCCGCCGGCTGTGGGCCCACAGCGCGAATCCGCCCCCGGCCAGCGCCAGCGGCGGCAATAGCCAGAGCAACCATGTGTGAGGGTTGAGCCGCGGCTTCAGCAGCACGAACTCGCCATAGCGCGCGACCAGAAAGTCGATGACTTGTGCGTCGCTGTCCCCTGCCGCGATCCGCTCACGTACCAGGAGCCGCAAGTCTCGCGCCAAAGGCGCTTCGGAATCGTCGATCGACTGGTTTTGGCAAACCATGCAGCGCAATTCCCGCGACAAATCCCGGGCCCGCGCCTCCTTTGCGGTATCCGACATGATCTCGTCGGGCTGAACGGCGTGAGCCGGGGATCCCATCATCACGGCGATAGCGAACACGCTGGAAAGGATTCGTTTCAAGACATCACTCCGCCGCCTGCAATCCGCGCATCGATTTGGCAGGTTTCGGCGCACCGACCCGCAACCGGCGATCTGAAAGCGACAGCATGCCGCCGAACGCCATCAGCACCGGGCCGAACCAGATCAACAGCACCAGCGGCTTGTGATAGATCCGCACCGCTATCGTACCATTGCCTGCGGTATCGCCGAGCGAGATGTAAAGCTGGCTTGCGCCACGCGACAGCAACGCGGCCTCGGTTGTCGTCGATCCACGCGTCGTAAAGCTGCGCTTTGACGGTGTCATCGTGGCAAGCAGCTGGCCATCTAGCCGGACGCTGAACTGCGCGATCATTTCATGATAGTTTGGCCCCTGGCGCTGGTTCAAGCCGTCGAGCTTCAATTGGTAGCCGGCGATGCGGGCGACATCACCGATCGCCATCGATCCGATGTATTCGCTGTTCCAGGTGGTCTCGCAGACGATCCCGATCAAGGCGACGCCAACGCCGGCATGGGCGAACACCGTACCCCAGCTCGAGCGCGGCAGTCCGCCTGCCCGCCGCAACACGGTTGCCAGCGGCATGCGAAACAGGCCGATGCGCTCGGCAAGATCGCTCAACGCTCCGGCAATCACAAACACCGCAAGACCAATCGCAAGCGGTGCGAAGGTGCTGCCGCCAAGCGTCCATGCCCACACCACCGCGACCGCGACCAGCGCCACGACACCGGCACCGATCAGGCGCTGCGCCGCGCCGAGGAGATCGCCGCGCTTCCACGCCAGCAATGGCCCGAACGGTACCGCGATCATCAGCGGAAGGAACAATGGCCCAAAGGTGAGATTGAAGAACGGCGCCCCCACCGAAATCTTGTCCCCCGTGATCACTTCCAGCGCCAGCGGATACAGCGTCCCCACAAACACCGTCGCGCAGGCCGAGGTCAGGAAGAGATTGTTGAGCACGAGCGCGCCCTCGCGCGAGATCGGTGCAAACAGCCCCCCCTGCTTGAGCGCGGATGCGCGCCAGGCGTAGAGCGAAAGACTGCCACCGATGAAGACGCAAAGGATCAACAGGATGAAGACGCCGCGCGTCGGATCGGTCGCAAATGCGTGGACCGATGTCAGCACGCCCGAGCGCACCAGGAAGGTGCCGAGCAGCGACAACGAGAACGTCAGGATCGAAAGCAGGATGGTCCAGACCTTGAGCGCATTGCGCTTTTCCATGACCACCAGCGAATGCAGCAGAGCGGTGCCCGCCAGCCACGGCATCAGCGAGGCATTCTCGACCGGATCCCAGAACCACCAGCCGCCCCAGCCGAGTTCGTAATAGGCCCAGTAGGACCCCATGGCGATGCCGAGCGTGAGGAATATCCAGGCCACCAGCGTCCAGGGCCGCACCCAGCGCGCCCATGCCGCGTCGATCCGGCCCTCGATCAGGGCAGCGACAGCAAAGGAAAATGAAATCGAGAATCCGACATAGCCGAGATAGAGCATCGGCGGATGCACCGCGAGCCCGATGTCCTGCAAGACCGGATTGAGATCGCGGCCTTCGATCGGCGGATTGGCGATGCGCAGGAACGGATTGGAGGTGATCAGGATGAACAGATAGAACGCGCTGGCAACCCAGGCCTGCACCGCCAGCACGTGGGCGCGCAGCGACAGCGGCAGATTGTTGCCAAAGATCGCGACCAGGCCGCCGAACAACGCCAGGATGGACACCCACAACAGCATCGAGCCCTCGTGGTTGCCCCAAACGCCGGTGATCTTGTAGATCAGCGGTTTCATCGAATGCGAATTCTCGAACACGTTGACGACGGAGAAATCCGAGGTGACGTGCAGCGTGACCAGCGCGGCAAAAGACGCTCCCACGAACATGAGCTGTGCAATCGCAGTCGAGCGCGCGACATTCATCAGCGCAAAATCGCGCCAACGCGCGCCGAGAATCGGCAAGGTCGACTGGATCAGCGCCAGCCCGAGCGCCAATACCAGCGCGTAGTGTCCGGCTTCCGCTATCATCGCAACGCTCCCTGCCCGGTCTGCGGCGTGCCCTGCGCCGCCCGCGATGCTCCGGCGCCGGCTTCGGAATTTTCCTTCGGCTTCGCGCCGTATTCGTCCTTCCAGTGCCCCTGTTTCTTCAGGGCGTCGGCGACATCCTTGGGCATGTAATTCTCGTCGTGCTTGGCAAGCACGGTGTCGGCCCTGAACACACCGGAGGCGTCGAGCGCGCCCTCTGCGACCACGCCCTGCCCTTCGCGAAACAGATCCGGAAGAATTCCCTTGTAGGAAACGGGCAAGGTGGCGCTGCCATCGGCAACCTGGAATGTGACGACCAGATTGTCGCCCCGCACCAGTGACCCCGGCTGAACGAGTCCGCCGAGCCGGAAGCGTTTGCCCGCCTGAATATGCTTCTCCACGACCATCGCCGGCGTCGAGAAGAAGACGATCGAGTCGCGCATCGCGTTCAGCACCAGCGCCGCCGCAACCGCGAGCACCGCGAGCGAGCCGCCGATGATCGTCAAACGCCGCTGCTTCCGCGTCATGCGTGGCCTCTAATTTCGATGTTATCCGAAAACTGCTTCACACTTTTCGGCATCACGCGCCCCAATTCTACGCAAGATGTTAACCACGAAGCGCTCGACGCTCTCGGGCACCATGCTCATCCATCGAGCCCGAGATTCTTCAGGCCCTCGTTCAGTTGTCGCAGCCGTTCCGGGTCGTTCGCGACGGCCTGACGCGCGTCTGTCAGCGCGCCCTTTGCCTTGTCGGAGTCCCCCATGACCATATAGGCCCTCACCAGCCGCAGCCATCCCTCCACGTCATCGCCGTTCTGCTTCAATCGGGTGGCCAGACGATCGACCATGCTACGGATCATGGCGCTGCGGTCGGTTCCGTTCATGTCTTTGGCCGCGGCCACCGCGTCGTCCGACAGCGCCGGAACAGGGGAGCCGCCGACCCGCACCAATGCGGCCTGAACCAGCGGACGCCACGGCGCATCCGCCGGCGCCTTCGCGAGCATCGCACGCCAGATCGAAGCGGCCTCGGCGGCGCGGCCATCCTGCTCGGCGGCAAGGCCGAGGAAATAGCTGGCCTTGACCTCGTCAGCATTCAGCGCGATGGCGCGTTCGAATTCGGCCTTGGCTTCGGCGGTGACGACGCCGCCTGCGGCGGCGACAAGGGCTTCGCCAAGATCGGCCCGACGCTCGGCGCTTTCGCCATTATAGGTGATCGAATTGCGAAAAGCGCGGATCGCATCGTCGTAACGGCCGAGCCTCGCCAGCACCGGCGCAAGCACGCTCCAACCCCGGCCATCGGTCGGATTTTTCTCCAGGTGCTGCTCGACCTGCGCCACCAGATTGTCGAGCGGCTGGGTGGCAGCGGGCGTACGGATGCGCTCTGCCAGCGGAAAATCGCCAAGACGCGGCGAACCGAGCGGGTAGTAAAATGCGACCGCGACGACCGGAAGTCCAACCAGAGCAATGACCGCCGCCGCACGGCGCAACCTGATATTTGATCCCAACGGCGGATCGCGCTGATTATCCGCCGCGGCCAGAAGCCGGCGGCTGATTTCGACGCGCGCAGCCTCTGCCTCGGAGACGTTAATCAGGCCTGCGGAAACGTCGCGATCGATCTCGGCAAGTTGATCCTTGTAGACGGCGGCTTCGCTGCCATCGTTTTGGGGACGGCTGCGACGGCTCAACGGCCAGAGCACGGCGAGGATCGCCGCGACGGTCATCAGCGCGAACACAAACCACAGCATCATCAGGCGGGTTCCGTTGGAATGACGCTAACCGACAAAGCGCCATGGCGCCGCTTTACACCACAGGCGGCAAGCCGGGCAATTGACAATTGTCAAATTCCCGCCAGCGCCGGAAAATCATGAAAAGCTAGAGAAAATCGGGCGCTAGCCGACGTGAAATACGAGACTTTGCGCTGCAAATTCGCCATGCCCGTTCAGCGCTCTCAGAAAATAATCCCCTGCCGCGATCGAGGCCGGCAGGCTGATCCGCAGCAAGCCGCTCGGCATGGGAGAGGTAATCGTGGTCACAGGCTCCGGCAACGGTTCCCCGCTGGTCTTGTCGACGAGCTGGACCTTCGCCCCGATCATGAGGTTTCGATAGGTCGCGGAGATCACGCGGTTCTCAAGTTGAACGAAATATACGATCGGGTTCATGCCCAAACGCTAAGTTGCCGCGGGGGCTTCGTCAACCCCAAATTGTAGATTTGGTTTTTACTATCTTATTGCGGTCAAGCGCGCGATGATTTGCGTTCGCCCGTCACCGCGTTTTCGGCCGCCCTGCTCATCAGCGATGCGTAATCGGGGCCGAACAGCACGTCACAGAAGCGGATTGCTGCTGTGACCTGCATTTGGCGATAGGCCCGGTTCTTGCCCTCGCTGGCACGCAGGGATTGCACCAGCGCCTCTGTGGATTGCTCGACATAATGTTGCAGGTCGGAATAGGTCCGCAGCGTGACCTCGTTGATCGCCAGCTCGCTGGCATATGTGCGGCATACCGCGACGAAATCGATCAATGCAGCGGTTTCGTCAACTTCGCTGGAATCGACCTGAGCGCCGGCGGGAATATCCTTATCAGCGCGCTGGCGCAGCAGGCGCCGGACACGGCCGGGCACGCTGTCGATTTCCGATTGCAGTGCATTGGAAATATCAGCCCGAATCGATGCCAGCTGCCTGCCCCAGGTGGAATCGTTGCGGAGATCGAGTTCAGTCCGCAGGCCGCGCACTCCGTCATGAAGGGTTTTCAGATGCTCGCTCACGTTGTCAAAAAATCCGCGCCTGATATCCGTCCGCAGGGTCAACGCCAGGCAAGACAGGTCGTGCAGCGCGATGGTGACGGCGATGCCATAGGGGGTCGCGGCAACGCGGAGTTCATCATCGGACGCGGCCATCCTGATGGCCAGCCGGATGATCTGCCATGGCGCGGTCAGCCGCTGCATCACCAGCGACAGCGCAAAGGGCAGCAGCTGCGGGGTCTGCAACGCGGGAACGTTGAGCGCGGCCCCCACCGAAGCAATCTGCGTATCGTTGAAAACTCGCAGGAAGCTGGGAAGCCGGCCGCTGAGGGTGTCGATCGCTTCACGGGCCTGTAATACCGAAGCGATCGACTGCAGATCCTCGATCACATCCGGTGGACCCACCCGGGCGAGCGCGCGCCGAGGGTCCATTCCGCGCGAGCCAATGTTAAAGATCGCATCCGCCGTGGCGAGCTGAAGTTTCCGGACCGCGGCTTCTATCGCGGAACTGGTTCCGGTATCGGGCGCTCGTGACAGCGTCGCTTCGAATTCCCTCGCCTGGTCTGGCGCACCTTCGCGAACAAGCCACTGCCACACCGGCGGCAGAGACGCGCGGCGGACCTGGCCCGGCCGCAGCGGAACGTTGCCTTCGGCAAGAAACGGCTCAAGCGGCTGGAACAGAAGCCGTGCCGGACTATCGGTGCGCGGTTGCGCCTCTTTGTCGGTTCCGCGCACGATCTTGCGCAACTGTTCGAGCACGAAGGTGGCGACCGTCGTGTCTTCGCCGCGTTCGATGGCGCGCTCGAACTCCCGCATCAGCAGCGCCTGCGACTGTGGCGGAAGCTGCGCGAGATAATCCCTCAGCCGTTCGGTTGATGTCTGGCCCATGCGCCCGAATTGCACGCTTGTGTCGCGCGGACGGTAAATGCGTCCACCGGTTATCTTAAAAGCGCCGACGTTAAGAAGTCGTTTAGGATGATAAACCGGCCGTGCCTTGAGGCCGCTGTTCCACCCAAAACAGCGGGTAATGCCCCCGAATTGCGACCTATACCCCGGGCAGCAGCAGTTCCGCCCGCAGCCCCCCAATCGGCGCGCGGCCGAGCGAAAGGCTGCCACCGTACAAGGCCGCCAGGTCGACCACGATCGACAGCCCCAGTCCGGAACCCGGCTTGGACTCATCAAGGCGCTGACCGCGGCGCGACGCCTGCGCGCGCTCGGCCGCCGAGAGCCCGCGCCCGTCATCGTCGACGATGATCCGCAGCATCGGGCCGGCGCCGGGCTCGGCCGGCCGTTCCACCAGCACCTCGATGAATACGCGCGAGGCCGCCCATTTGCAGGCGTTGTCGACGAGGTTACCGGCCATCTCCTCAAGGTCCTGTCGCTCACCGCGAAACTTCGCTTGCGCGTCGGCGTCGACCTCGATGGCTATGCCGCGCCCGCGGTGGATCTTCTCCATGGTCCGCCGCAAGGCGTCGATCACGGGTGCGACCTCGGTGACCGTGCCGACGATGGTGAGACGCGCGGCGATGCGCGCGCGCTCCAGGTGATGAGCGACCTGATCACGCATCACATCGGCCTGCTCCAGAACTTTGGTCGCGAAGGGTTCGGCGGCATGCGCGGCAGCTTCGTTAACGATCACGGACAGCGGCGTCTTGATGGCGTGGGCAAGATTTCCGACGTGGGTCCGGGCACGCTCGACGATTTCGCGGTTGGCGTCGATCAGCGCATTGGTCTCGCGCGCCAGCGGCGCGATCTCGACGGGAAATTCACCCTCGAGCCTCTCGGCGCGGCCGGAGCGGATATCGGCGATCGAATCCGAGATGCGCTTGAGCGGCGCAAGACCAAAACGGACCTGGAAGATCGTGGTCAGCACCAGCACGATCGAAAGGGCTGCGAATGTGCCGCCGAGATAGTAGTCGAAGTTGCGCGTTTCGTCGAAGATCTCGGTTGCGTCGCCGGCCACATCGACCAGGAACTTGCCGTCGGCACCGAGATCGACCGGCCGTTCCACCATCCGCAGGTTCTGGCCCTCCGGGCCCTCAATGTAGCCGAGGCGAATACCGGCCGCGGTCAACTCGGCGCCATGATCTTCGAGCTTCGGCAGCTTCTTGTCCCACAGCGAGCGCGACGCGCGCACTTCGGGCTTATCGGAATCGGTGCGGGTGATCTGCCAATACCAGCCAGACAGCGGCAGTTCGAACAACGGCTCGCCGAGCGACTGGAACTGGTGGTCAGGCGGCTCGTCCGGGGTTGCCACTTCGGCGACCAGGGTGCGCAGATAAAGGTTCAGGCGGCGGTCGAAAGCGCGCTCGGTGGCATCGCGGTACACGGACGACAGCACGATGCCGGTGATAACCAGAATCACCACCACCCAGGCGGTCGCGGACAGGAACAACCGGGTGGCAAGCGAACTGCCGCGCATCAGGGCATCGTCCCGAAAGGCATCCCCTCGGACCGCGACCCGACGGATGAATACCGGTCCTCGGAAAAGGTCATGCCTGAACCAGAGCACAGGGCCAGGTGGCTGATCAACACCGCTGATCAGGTACCCGGCGATGGTGGCGTCAGCAGATAGCCAAGCCCCCGCACGGTCTGGATGATATCGACCTCCAGCTTCTTGCGGATGCGGCCGACGAATACTTCGATGGTGTTGGAGTCGCGGTCGAAATCCTGATCGTAGAGATGCTCGACCAGTTCGGTGCGCGACACCACGCGACCGGTATGGTGCATGAGATAGGAGAGCAGCCGGTATTCGTGCGAGGTCAATTTGACGGGATTGCCGTCGACGGCGACGCGTCCGGTGCGGGTATCGAGGCGCACCGGCCCGCAAGTA
>JBKQRS010000077.1:0-24585 GCA_052143915.1 Bradyrhizobium sp. | reverse complement strand
GCCGAGCTTGTCGAGTTTTTGCGCGGTGGAAAAACCCTTCATGCCTTTTTCGATGAGGAAGGCGGTGATGCCGCGCGGCCCCGCGGCCGGATCGGTCTTGGCGTAAACCACCAGCGTTTCCGCGACCGGGCCGTTGGTGATCCACATCTTGGCGCCGTTGATGATGTAGCGATCGCCTTTCTTCTCGGCGCGGGTGGTCATCGACACCACATCCGAGCCGGCGCCCGGTTCCGACATCGCCAGCGCGCCGACATTCTCTCCGGAAATCAGCTTCGGCAGGTATTTCCGCTTCTGCGCTTCGTTGCCGTTGCGCCGCAGCTGGTTGACGCACAGGTTGGAATGCGCCCCGTAGGACAGGCCGACCGCGGCGGAAGCGCGCGAGATCTCCTCCATCGCCACGCAATGCTCGAGATAGCCGAGCCCCGAGCCGCCATATTCTTCCTCGACGGTAATGCCGTGCAGGCCGAGCGCGCCGAGCTTCGGCCACAGATCGCGAGGAAACTGGTTGTTCTTGTCGATGTCGGCGGCGCGTGGCGCGATCTCATTCGTCGAGAAATCGTGGACGGTGTCGCGGATCGCGTCTGCGGTTTCGCCAAGATCAAAGTTGAACATCCGATGCGCGTTGGGAATCATGGTCGGGCGGCCTCCGGGGCTGTTGCTCTCGCGCACAGCCTTATTCTTCGCCGGCAAGCTTGTCACGGGCAGCCCGGCCTGAGAAGAGGCTTCCTTAAGGGTTGCCGGAGACCGAAATTAACCGGCCGGAATGTGGCAAAACTCTCTCTTGCCCTGACGCGCGCAACGGGATGTAATTCGAGGCAACAACCGCCCTCCGGAACCAACCATGGAGGCAGCCGTCAGGGAGGCGACCGATGCACGGGACCATCGATCTCGTTCAGAATCTCCAGCCAAAGGACGCGCGGGAGCGCGCCTATTCGATTCCGCTTGAGCAATTCGATCCCGGCGATCCTGAGCTGTTTCGCTCCGATACGCTCTGGCCGTATTTCGACCGGCTGCGCCGCGAAGAACCAGTGCACTACTGCAAGAACAGCATGTTCGGGCCGTATTGGTCGGTAACCAAATACAACGACATCATGGACATCGAGACCAATCATTCGGTGTTCTCGTCGGCGGCATCGCTTGGCGGCATCACCATCCGCGACACTTCGCCCGACCTGCGCCGCGAAAGCTTCATCGCCATGGATCAGCCGCGCCACAGCGCCCAGCGCAAGACCGTGGCGCCGATGTTCACGCCGACGCATCTCGACCAACTCGCGGTCAACATCCGCCAGCGATCCGCTGAATGCCTCGACAATCTGCCCAGGAACGCCGTGTTCGACTGGGTCGATCAGGTTTCGATCGAACTGACCACGCAGATGCTCGCCGTGCTGTTCGATTTCCCCTGGGAGGACCGCCGCAAACTGACCCGCTGGTCCGACATCGCAACGACGCTTCCAGGCCCGGACGGCCTGGTTGCGACGGAAGACGAGCGACAGGTCGAGTTGATGGAGTGCGCGACGTATTTCGCGAGGCTCTGGAAAGAGCGTATCCAGGAACCGCCGAAAAGTGACCTACTGTCGATGATGGCGCACAGCGACGCCACGCGCGACATGGACCCGAAGAATTTCCTCGGCAATTTGATCCTGTTGATCGTCGGGGGCAACGACACCACCCGCAACACATTGTCGGGCAGTCTCTATGCGTTGAACAAGAATCCGGATCAATACCAGAAGCTGCGCGACAATCCGGCGTTGATCGATAGCTTCGTGCCGGAGGTGATCCGATGGCAGACGCCACTGGCGCACATGCGCCGCACCGTGCTCGAGGATATCGAGTTCCGTGGCAAGAAGATCAATAAGGGCGACAAGGTGGTGATGTGGTACGTTTCGGGTAACCGCGACGAGGAGGTCATCGATCGCCCCTACGAATTCATCATCGACCGGGCGCGGCCCCGTACCCATCTCTCCTTTGGTTTCGGTATTCACCGCTGCGTCGGGATCAGGCTGGCCGAGCTGCAACTGAAGATCATCTGGGAAGAAATCGTGAAGCGCTTCGACAATATTGAGGTGGTCGGCGAGCCCCGGCGGGTATACTCGAGTTTTGTCAAAGGCTACGAGACGCTGCCGGTGCGCATCGCCGGCTGACACGTTGTTGGGATCCACCATGAACATCCAGGCATCCGTCAGAACCGATAAACAAGAGCTGCAGCGCGCCGCGCGCGAAGCCGCCTATGCCATGCCGCTGAAGGATTTTCATCCCGGCGCGCCGCAGCTGTTCCGCAGCGATACGCTGTGGCCGTATTTCGAGCGGCTGCGCAAGGAGGAGCCGGTCCATTACTGCACCTCTTCGCCGATCGAGCCCTATTGGTCGGTCACCAAATACAACGACATCATGCATGTCGACACCCATCACGGCATCTTCTCCTCCGACGTCTCGCTTGGCGGTATCTCGATTCGGGACGTGCCGCCGGGCTATGACTGGCCAAGCTTCATCGCGATGGACCAGCCGCGGCACTCCGCCCAGCGCAAGACCGTCTCTCCAATGTTCACGCCGACACATCTTGATGAACTCGCGATCCTGATCCGCGAACGCACGGGCCGGGTGCTCGATGCCCTGCCCCGCAACGAGACCTTCAATTTCGTCGACCGGGTGTCGATTGAATTGACCACGCAGATGCTCGCGACGCTGTTCGACTTTCCCTTCGAGGAGCGCCGCAAGCTGACGCGCTGGTCCGACGTCTCCACCGCGCTGCCAAAGGGCGGCGTCGTTGAATCGGCGGAGCAGCGGCGGGCCGAGATGGACGAGTGCGCAGCCTATTTCACCAAGCTCTGGAACGAGCGCGTCAACGCCGAGCCGAGAAACGATCTGGTCTCGATGATGGCGCATAACGAAGCCACGAGGTACATGGATCCCGACAATCTGATGGGCAACATCGTCCTGTTGATCGTCGGCGGCAACGATACCACCCGCAACACCATGAGCGGCTCGGTGCTGGCGCTGAACGAACATCCCGACCAGTATCAGAAGCTGCGCGACAATCCGGCGCTGATCGATTCCATGGTGCCGGAGGTCATTCGCTGGCAGACGCCGCTCGCGCATATGCGGCGCACAGCGCTCGAGGATACCGAGCTCGGCGGCAAGAAGATCCGAAAGGGCGATCGCGTGGTGATGTGGTACGTCTCCGGCAATCGTGACGAAGAGGTCATCGAGAATCCCAACGATTTCATTATCGACCGCGCCCGGCCCCGAACCCATCTGTCGTTCGGATTCGGCATCCACCGCTGCGTCGGCATGCGGCTCGCCGAACTGCAATTGAAGATCGTGTGGCAGGAGATCCTGAAGCGGTTCGACCGCATCGAAGTGGTCGGCGAGCCGAAGCGGGTCTATTCGAGTTTTGTGCGCGGCATCGAGTCGTTGCCCGTGCGCATACCTGCGTGAACAGATAACCTCTTGAACGCCGCCCCGGACCCGCCTATCCCGGCGGATGCTTAGGCCTGCGATTTCCGCGCGCCCTTGACCTGCCAGCCGAGCCCCGATGACATCCACAGAACACGACGAATATGCCGACATCCGCGAAGCCGTCGCCAAACTCTGCGCGCAATTCCCCGGCGAATATTGGCGCAAGCTCGACCGCGAGATGGCCTACCCGAAGGCTTTCGTCGATGCGCTGACGGAAGCCGGCTATCTCTCGGTTCTGATCCCCGAGGAATATGGTGGCGCCGGGCTGAAACTGTCCGCCGCAGCGGCGATCCTGGAAGAGATCCAGCGCGCCGGGTGCAATGGCGGCGGCTGTCATGCCCAGATGTACACCATGGGCACGCTGCTGCGGCACGGCAGCGAGGCGCAAAAGGCCAAATGGCTGCCGAAGGTCGCCAGCGGCGAATTGCGGCTGCAGGCGTTCGGCGTCACGGAACCTTCCAGCGGCACCGATACCAGCTCGCTGAAGACCTTTGCCCGGCGCGAGGGCAATGACAGCTATATCGTCAATGGCCAGAAGATCTGGACCAGCCGCGCCGAATATTCCGACCTGATGATCCTTCTGGCGCGCACCACGCCGAAGGAACAGGCCAAGAAACGCACCGACGGCCTGTCGGTATTCATCGTGGACATGAAGGCGGCGAAGGGCAACGGACTCTCGATCAGCCCGATCCGCACCATGATGAACCACTCCACGACAGAGGTCTTTTTCACCGATCTCCGGGTGCCGGCGGAAAACCTGATCGGCGAGGAAGGCAAGGGCTTTCGCTACATCCTCTCCGGCATGAATGCCGAGCGCATCCTGATCGCGGCCGAATGCATCGGCGACGCCAAATGGTTCATCGCCAAGGCGTCGAACTATGCCAAGGAGCGCGCGGTGTTCGGCCGCCCGATCGGCCAGAATCAAGGCATCCAGTTTCCGATCGCCAAGGCCTATGCGGCGATGCGCGCCGCCGAGTTGATGGTGAAGGAAGCCACGCGCAAATATGAAGCGGGGCAGGATTGCGGCGCCGAGGCCAATATGGCCAAGATGCTGGCGGCGGACGCCTCCTGGGAAGCGGCGAATGCCTGCGTGCAGACCCACGGCGGCTTCGGCTTCGCGGAAGAATACGACGTCGAGCGCAAGTTCCGCGAGACGCGGCTCTATCAGGTCGCGCCGATCTCGACCAACCTCGTCTTGTCGTATATCGCCGAGCATGTGCTGGGCATGCCCCGCTCCTACTGAGAACGTCAGATGCTGCCGCTTGAAGGAATAACCGTCATTGCCGTCGAACAGGCCGTCGCAGCACCGTTCTGCAGCTCGCGGCTGGCCGACGCCGGCGCCCATGTCATCAAGGTGGAGCGGCCGGAGGGTGATTTCGCGCGCGGCTATGATGCGGCGGCGAAGGGACAGAGCAGCTATTTCGTCTGGCTCAACCGCGGCAAGGATTCGGTGATCATCGACCTCGCCAGCCAGGAGGGCCGTGGCAGCCTCGAACAGCTGATCGCCGGCGCCGACGTTTTGATTCAGAACCTCAAGCCGGGCTCGATGGACAAGCTCGGCTTCTCGCTCGATCGCCTGAAAAAGGATTACCCGGCGCTGATCTGCTGCACCATTTCCGGCTATGGCGACGACGGCCCCTATGCGCATCGCAAGGCCTATGATCTGCTGATCCAGGCCGAAAGCGGGCTCGCCTCGATCACCGGCGGGCCGGATGGCCCCTCGCGCGTCGGATTGTCGATCGTCGATATCGCCACCGGCGCCACCGCGCACGCCGCCATCCTGGAGGCGCTGATCGCGCGGTCGCGCTCAGGCCAAGGCGCCGACATCCGCATTTCGATGTTCGACGTCATGGCCGACTGGCTGACGGTGCCGCTGCTCAATTCGGAAGCCGGCAATCCGCCGCAGCGCATGGGCCTCGCCCATCCCTCGATCGCGCCCTATGGCGTGTTTCGCTCGAAGGACGGCAGGGACATCCTGATTTCGATCCAGAGCGAGCGCGAATGGAAGAAGTTATGCGCGGACGTTCTGGGCCAGCCCGACCTGCCCAGCGATGCAAGGTTCGCCAACATGGTCGAGCGCGTCCGCAACCGCAAACTGACCGACACCACCGTCGGTGATATCTTTGCGACCATGACACGCGACGAACTGCTGAAGCGCCTGTCGGACGCCGACATTGCGTTCGCCGAGGTCAATACCATGGCCGATCTCGCCGGCCATCCGCATCTGCGCCGCATCGAGGTGGCCACGCCGAAGGGATCGGTGACCTATCCCGCACCCGCGGCCATTGTCGTCGGAGAGCCGCGTCATTATGGCGCCGTGCCCGGGATCGGCGAGCGCGCGGGCACGGCCAAGGTCAAGATTTCTCCCGCACGGATCAAATCGTCATGACCGATAAACCCAACCTCGATCATTTGCGGCAATGGATCGGCCGCAGCAGCCAGGCCTCCGACATCGTCACCGCGCAACTGGTGAAGGGTCTCCGCGCCACGCTGTTCCTCCCGATCGGCGAGCCAAAGGTCGGCGACGCCGCGCCGTTCACCGTGCATTGGTGCCTGGCGCAGCCGGTTTTCCCGATGGCGGAACTCGGCCCCGACGGCCATCCCGCGCGCGGCGGCTTTTTGCCGCCGGTGCCGCTGCCGCGGCGGATGTGGGCCGGCGGGGAGCTCGAATTCTTCGATTCGTTGCGCGTAGGCGACGAGGTGACGCGGACCTCGCGCATATCCGACGTGACCATGAAGACCGGCTCGACCGGCGTATTATGTTTTGTCTCCGTGGATCATCTGGTCACGACGCCGCGCGGCACCGCCCTCCGTGAACGACAGGATATCGTCTATCGCGATGTGTCGACAGCGCCATCCGCGCCCGCCAGGCCGGCGGCTCCGCCGCCAGCTGCGCAGCACCGGGAAAGCCACATGGCCGATCCCGTCCTTTTGTTTCGTTATTCTGCACTGACCTTCAACGGTCACCGCATTCATTATGACCGCGACTATGTCACCAAGGTCGAGGGCTATCCCGGCCTGATCTTCCACGGCCCGATGCAGGCGGCCTTGCTGGTGGAGTTCGCAGCCAAATTGCATGGCGGCGCGGCGCCGAAGAAATTCAGCTATCGCGGCGTGCAACCCCTGTTCGAAGGCTCGGAATTCACAGTCAACGCCAATGACACCGGCGCCGGCATGGAATTGTGGACGGCGAATTCGGCCGGCCAGCCGACCATGAAGGGCACCGCGACGTGGTAACACCGTCATTGCGAGGAGCGAAGCGACGAAGCAATCCACGCTGCTTGCGCGGAAGGATGGATTGCTTCGCTTCGCTCGCAATGACGAACGTCGATTTTCGAGCAGTTCGCTAAGGTCAGACTGCATTGCCCCGCAAACCAACCAAAACCTCCGGCGCATCCATCACCGTCAAGCAGGCCACGTTCGACCTGCTGCGGGCGTTCGGAATCCGCAAGGTGTTCGGCAATCCCGGCTCGACCGAATTGCCGTTCCTGAGCGACTGGCCCGACGATATCGACTATGTGCTGGGCCTGCAGGAGGCTTCCGTCATCGGCATGGCCGACGGTTATGCCCAGGCCACCCGCAACGCCGGTTTTGTCAATTTGCATTCGGCGGCAGGCGTCGGCAACGCGCTCGGCAATGTCTTCACCGCCCACCGCAACCAGACGCCGCTGGTGATATCAGCGGGCCAGCAGGCGCGCTCGATCCTGCCCTGGCAGCCGTTTCTTTACGCCGAACGCGCCTCGGAATTTCCGCGCCCTTACGTGAAATTCGCGATCGAGCCGGCGCGGGCCGAGGATGTCCCGGCGGCCATCGCGCGCGCTTATTACGTCGCGATGCAACCGCCTTGCGGACCGACCTTCGTCTCGGTGCCGATCGACGACTGGACCCATCCGGCGCAGCCCGTGGAAGCCCGCAGCGTGAGTCGCGAATTGGGCCCCGATCCCGCCGCGATGGGGCGGCTTGCCACCGCGCTTGCGGAGAGCAAGCGCCCGGCGCTTGTGGTCGGACCCGGCGTCGATCGCGCGCAGGCCGTCGATCTCCTGGTGCGCGTGGCGGAGAAGACGCGCGCCGCAGTCTGGGTCAGCCCGTTTTCGGCGCGCTGCAGTTTTCCGGAACGGCATCCGCAATTCGCGGGCTTCCTTCATGCCTCGCCGGCGCAATTGTCGGACGCCCTTCGTGGCCATGATCTTGTTGTCGTGATCGGCGCGCCGGTCTTTACCTTTCACGTCGAAGGCCACGCCGCGATCTTCGACGGCGCGACGACGATCTTCCAGATCACCGACGACCCCGATGCCGCGGCGATCGCGCCGGTCGGCACCAGCATCGTCGCCAGCATGCAGCCGGCGCTGGCGATGCTGCTCGACACGGTCCCCGAGACCAGGCGCGCGATGCTGGCGGGCCGTACCTTGTCGCCGGCGCCGCGCGCGGGCGACCCGATCCCTGCCGAGTTCCTGTTGCACGCGCTGTCGACGGCGATGCCGGATGATACCGTGCTGGTGGAGGAAGCCCCCTCGCATCGCCCGGCGATGCAGAAATTCATGCCGATGCGCGGCCAGGCGAGTTTCTACACCATGGCGAGCGGCGGGCTTGGCTGGGCGTTGCCGGCCGCGGTCGGCATGGCGCTGGGACGCCCGGGCGTCCGCACGGTGTGCCTGATCGGCGACGGCTCGGCGATGTATTCGATCCAGGCGTTGTGGACGGCGGCGCAACGCCAACTGCCGCTGACGGTCGTCGTCATAAACAATTCAGGCTACGGCGCGATGCGCTCGTTCAGCCAGGTGATGCAGGTGCGCAACGTGCCCGGGCTCGACCTGCCCGACATCGATTTCGTCAAGATCGCGCAAGGGCTCGGCTGCGACGCGGTGCGGGTGACGAAATCATCCGAGCTTGCGGGAGCGCTCAAGCGCGGTCTCGGGCATGCCGGCACCAGCCTGATCGAAGTGATGGTGGATTCGGCGGTACCGGTGCTTTATGCGCAGCGGGGCCGGGTTTAGCGGCCAAGTTGCCAGAGCCGGTGATCTAGACAAGGAAAGCCAGCGGGAACATCTCTTTTGCGGAATCCGAGCGCCCGCTAAACCTCGGCGCGCGCCATCATCGATCTGACCACGAACGGATGGATGCGGCCGACCGGCGCCATGTAGACGCGGCCCAGCAGGTTATGCACATGCACCACCGTCGATACGACGTAATGCGGCAAGCCGTTGCGCTGCGATTTCAGCACCGACACGCGCACGTCAAGGTGACGGTCGTCGATCCCCAGCAGCAGCTCTTTCTCGGTCTTGCCGAAGATGCTGAAGATGCCGAGCCGGTCGCCGACCTGATAGGCATCCGAGGCCTTCACGGCCACCTTCATCGCGCCGACATCCTTGAGGCCGAACAAACGCACGATACGATTTCTGATCGCCATGAGGTCGTCGACCCACCGCGGGGTGCCTCGGGAGGCGCGAAGAAATATCTCCGTCGGCGACAGCATCGCCGTGCTCAGCGGCGCCTCGTAGGCGTCGTAAAAATCAGCATCCGCCAGCGTGGGGTGCAGCGCGCTATCTGTGGGTATGGTGGTATCGGAAACCTTGGTCACAATGCATCTTCCCTCGGATCAGGGCATCTTGGCATAAATCTACCACAGGTTTTCGCTCGACGGGCTGACCTCGGCGAGACAACTCGTCACATGCAGGCGCCAACGGGGCGCACTCCTTCCGTCATGGCCGGGCTGACCGACTCAAATGTGACTTAAATCCCCAGCTAGTTCGCTTCCCGCATCTTGGCCTGGATCTTCGTCATGCCCATCAAGCGGTCGTGATGCTCGGTCTTCCTGCGTATGTCAGCTCGCATTCGGCCCGTTGATGGACTTGCGCGAGCGGTCCTCGCGCGGTGTTACTTCTGAACGCAGAGTGAAGCCCCTAATCGGAATGTGGGCGTATCGCTTTTCGGGCTTGCCATCATGCTTGAATCCGAGCTCCGACATTCGGAGTTCTTCTTTCACCGTTATCAACACCGGCGGGTATTCACCGATAATCGATGCAGCCCTGTCCAGGGTCAACGTTTCTCTCTCATGCAACAGCATTTGATACATCTTGCTGATCGGGCGCACATGCTCAAACGTAACATCCTTCTTCCAGGATTTGTCGCCGGAGTCGCGGACCTGTTTGGCAGCGTCACTGACGCGGTGGTAGGTCCGCCAGTTCTCCCGATTGAAGCTTCCGCATTCCAGGTAAAGCGAGACTCCCCAAAGCATCTTGTTGGTGGAGAAGCTCGGCCTGACGCCTGCCTTTGCGCAATCGATCAGCGCATTGATCAATATGCGCGCTTTCTTCGCATCGAGCGTGTCGTCGTGAATAGAGTACCGCATTTGCCTACGTGGTCACCCAGGGATTGAGCGGACGCGATCAGCGCATACTACGACGCAATCTAATGATGTCATCTACCAGCCAGCAGGCGGATACGGCAACTCCTGCTCCCGGCCCTTTGCAGAGATGCCAGTCTTTGACTTCCATGGACTTCCAAGCGAAAGCCGAAGATAGCCACGCCCGCGTCCGCAGGCTGGATTCACTTTCCGTAATCTTCCCGCATCTTGGCCTGGATCTTCGCCATGCCCGAAATCCAGCGGTCGTAATTCTCGGTCTTCCTGCGCATGTAACCGAGCACCTGCGGGTGAGGCAAAATCAGAAACGTCTCCTGTTCGATGCCGGCGAGCGCATCCTTCGCCACCTGCTCCGGCGAAAGATCGCCGTCGCCGGATTGCGGTCCCCTCGGGATCGAGCGCAGCATGTCGGTATCGACGCCCTGCGGGCACAGGATCGAAACCTTGATGCCGTGCGCCTTGTGCGAGATCGCCAGGTTTTCCGCAAATCCCACCGCGGCATGCTTGGTGGTCGAATAGGCGGGGCTTCCGACCTGCGAGAGAAGTCCGGCCGCGGAAATCGTGTTGAGGAAATACCCCTCCCCGCGCGCCTTGAAGCGCGGGATCAGATGCCGCGCGGCATAGACATGCGCCATGACGTGAACGGCCCAGCTTCGCGACCACGGCTCGTCGGAGTTTCCGCCGGCATTTTCCGACAGCGGATCAAAGCCGCCGCCAATTCCGGCGTTGGAGCAGAACAATGCGATTCCGCCGAACAGCCGCTCGGTTTCGTCGATCAAATGGAGGATATCGTTCTCCTTCCCGACATCGCATTTGAACGCCGCGCCGCCGATCGAGGCCGCGACTATCCGCGCAGCTGCGCTATCGATATCGGCGACGACGACCTTCGCAGCGCCGGCGCGATGAAAGGCCTCGCAAAGCGCCCGGCCGATACCGTTGGCGCCGCCGGTGACAACCACGATCTTGCCGCGCACCTGCATTGCCGAACCTGCTGGTTTGAAGTCTCAGGCCAGAACCAGATCGAGCACGGCCGTGTAATGGCAGGCCGCGCCCAGGAGCACGAAACTATGCCATATTACGTTCTGGAAGCGAAGCCGTTGCCAGGCGTGAAAGATAACCCCGAAACTATAGAGCACGCCACCGGCGACGATGAACCACAGCGCCAGCTGCGGCAGCGAAGACAGACCGGCGTCGTAGGCGATGACCCCGCTCCAGCCCATCGCCAGATAGAGACCGACCGATATCCTGTCGAAGCGACCCGGCAAAAACAGTTTCAGCACAATGCCGACCGCGGCGACGCTCCAGACGCCGGCCAAGAGCGACATCGCAAAGATACGGTCCTGCAGCTGGGCGAACACCGGCGTATAGGTCGCCGCGATCAGAATATAGATCGCGGAATGATCAAAGCGGCGCAGCAGCCATTTGCGCCGCGACACCGGCCAGAGATTATAGGCGGCCGAAAATCCGAGCATCGCGAGCAGGCCCGCGGCATATACCGAGACCAGAACGACTTGGTAGGCGGAAGCGAATACGCCGGCGAGCACGATCAGCACCGTGGCGGCGATCAATCCGCTGAACACGCCGATCCCGTGCACGATACCGTCCGCGATCAATTCGGCCCGATCGTAATTCCAGCGCATGGCGCCAGCCGCCGCGTGGGCCGATGTCGAGGCAAGTTGCTTCAGTCGGAAGACGGTCATGGCAGCCCGGTAGGCCTTAAAACGAGACAAATGGTATACCTCGAGGTGGTCAACGAACCATAAAACCCCAATAGCGTCCTAAGTGTGAAACTTGATTTTGTCCCGCCAATCGCCACTTTCCGCTTAGTTCTGCCGCCAATTGCCCGCCGAAATCGAGTTTTTCATCCCCGCATGGCCCTCCGTTTGTCCGATATCGTCGAGGAAGCGCGCCTGACGGCGCGAGCGTTGAAGGACTTTGGCGAGCACCTGTTCAATCCGACGGTGCGCCTCGGCGTCACCGGACTTTCACGGGCCGGCAAGACCGTCTTTATCACCGCGCTGGTTCACGGCCTCACCCGCGGCGGCCGCTTTCCGGTGTTCGAACCGTTCGCGACCGGGCGGATCGCCCACGCCCGGCTTGAGCCGCAACCGGACGACGCGGTGCCGCGCTTCGACTACGAGAACCATGTCCGCACCCTGATCGAGGCGCGCCACTGGCCGAGCTCCACCGTCGATATCAGCGAGCTGCGGCTTGTGATCGATTATCAGCGGCAGAACGGTGCGGACCGCAACCTCACCCTCGACATCGTCGACTATCCCGGCGAATGGCTGCTCGATCTGCCGCTGCTCAACAAGAGCTATGAGCAATGGTCGAACGATAGCCTCGCATTGTCGCGGGCAAGCCTGCGCGCGCCGCTCGCCGCATCCTGGCACGCCTATCTTGCGACACTGAGCGCCGAGGCACGCGAGGACGAACAGGCCGCGCTGACGGCGGCAAGGCTGTTCACCGACTATTTGCGCGCCTGCCGCGACGAGCGTTTTGCCATGAGCCTGTTGCCGCCGGGCCGCTTCCTGATGCCGGGCAATCTCGCGGGCTCACCGGCACTGACCTTCGCGCCGCTCGATTTGCCCGAACAAGGAGCGGCGCCCGACGGATCGTTGTGGGCCATGATGCGCCGGCGCTTTGAAGCCTACAAGGACGTCGTGGTTCGCCCGTTCTTCAGGGATCATTTCGCGCGGCTGGATCGTCAGGTGGTTCTGGTCGACGCGCTCTCCGCGTTCAACTCCGGTCCGGAGGCCCTCGTCGACCTGGAGGCGGCGCTCGCGGGGATTCTGGATTGCTTCAGGATCGGCCGCAGCACGCTGTTCAGCGCACTGTTCCGGCCGAAGATCGATCGCATTTTGTTCGCCGCGACCAAGGCCGACCACCTGCATCATTCGAGCCATGACCGACTGGAAGCGGTGTTGCGGCGGGCCGTCGCCTGCGCGGTTGCGCGAGCCGAAGATACCGGCGCCGATATCGACGTCGTTGCGCTGGCCGCGGTCCGCGCCACCCGCGAGGCGACGGTCGCGCGCGGCCGCGAAAAGCTGCCATCGATTCTGGGAACACCCTCCTCGGGCGAGAGGGCGGGTGGCGAGACGTTTGATGGCAACACCGAAGTCGCGACCTTTCCGGGCGATCTGCCTGACGATCCCGAAGAACTGTTCAAGGGCGAGACCGCGTTTCGCGGCCTCTCCAGCGCGAGCGCCGGGAAGACCGATTTTCGTTTCCTGCGCTTTCGGCCGCCGCCGTTGGAGAATGAAGCGCAGGACTGCCCGGCGCTGCCTCACATCCGCCTTGACCGGGCGCTGCAGTTCCTGATCGGAGACAAAATGCAATGAGCGAGCGCTCCCAGCATCGGAAGCCTGCGACCTTCAAGCTCGGCGATCCCGGCGTGATCGTGATGGATGGCGACCATGCAGGCCGTCCCGCCCGCGGCACGGTCCACGTCACGCCGGAATCCGACCCGGCGCTGCTCCCGGTCCCGATCGAAGCCGAGGTCCTCCCCCCGCAGCGGGGATTCCGCTGGGGCACCTTGTTCTGGAGCGCCGTCGGCGGCCTGACCCTGCTCGGTGTCGGCCTGGGCGTGACCCAGCTGATTGAAGATCTGTTTGCGCGCAGCGAAGGCCTTGGCTTTCTCGGTCTCGCCTTTGCCTTTGCCGCAGCGCTTGCCTTTGTCGTTGTGGTCACGCGCGAAGCGTTCGGATTGATGCGCCTGGCGACGATCGAAAAACTGCATCTGCGCGCGATTGAAGTGCTGGCAAGCGATGATCGCGCGGAAAGCCGGGCCGTCGTGCAGGATCTTCTGAAGATCGCGCACCAGAACCCGCATCTGGCGCACGCCCGCGCCGCGCTGCAGGGCCACACCGAGGACATCATCGACGGCGCCGACATGATCCGCCTCGCCGAGCGTGAGTTGATGACGCCGCTCGATTCTGAAGCGCGGCGCCTGATCTCACAGGCCGCCCAGCGCGTCTCGATCGTCACCGCCGTCAGCCCGCGCGCTTTGGTCGACGCGCTCTTTGTCTTCGCCGCCTCGCTTCGCCTGATCCGGCAGCTGGCGCGGCTGTACGGCGGCCGGCCCGGCGCGCTCGGCATGATCCGTCTGATGCGCCATGTCATCTCGCATGTCGCCATCACCGGCGGCATGGCGGCCAGCGACAGCCTGATCCAGCAGGTGCTCGGCCACGGGCTGGCGGCGAAACTGTCGCAGCGGCTCGGTGAAGGCGTTCTCAACGGCCTGTTGACGGCGCGACTGGGCTTAGCCGCCATCGACGTCACCCGCCCGCTGCCGTTCACCGCCTTGCCGCGGCCGGCGCTTACCGATCTCGCGAAGGACCTCTTGCGCAAGCGGGACGACGAGGAGTGATTCCCTGACTTTGCGGATCGCTCCACATCGGTGTTCGCAGCTCACGCCGCGCCCCGGCACTATTCGGCGGCGATTCGGTTTGAAGCGGTTACGTAGCCATCACGCGCCTGCGGCAGCTTCCAGCCGAGCAGTCGGCTCGCGACCTGGTTGCGTAAAACCTGTGCGGTGCCGCCGCCAATCGTGAACATGCGCGCGTCGCGCATGATCCGCTCCATCGGATTGTTGCGCGAGTAACCCCGCGCGCCAAAGATCTGCAAGGCATCGCTCGTCACCTTGATCGCCATCTCGGATGCGAAGATCTTTGCCTGGGCGGCAAGCAGCGGATCCGGAAAGGGGTCTGCGCTGGCGGCTGCGCTGCGAATCGACAGGCGGGCGGCATTCAGCTGCACCGACATGTCGGCCAGCATCCATTGCAGGCCCTGGAATTCGGCAATCGGACGACCGAACTGCTGGCGCGATTTCGAAAACGCCAGTGCCTGCTCGAACGCCCCCTGCGCCAGGCCAAGGGCAACGGTCGCGGCGCCAACGCGCTGACTGTTGTAGGCGTTCATCAGTTCGGCGAAGCCGCGTTTCCAGCCACCCGGCGGCAGAAGCACCATGTCCATCGGCACTTCGGCATCGTCCAGGATGATCTCGGTCTCCGGGATGCCGCGCAACCCCATCGTGGGCTCGCGCTTTCCGACGCGCAGTCCCCTGCCTTCGGCCGGCGCGTCCGGATTGCGCACGATCATGAAGCCGCCGATACCCTCCGCGTTGCCGTGCTCATTGAACACGCGGGCAAAGACAAGGTGAAGCCGGGAAACGCCGCCTCCGGTAATCCAGTGTTTCTTGCCGTTCAGCACATAGCCCGAACCGCGTTTGTCCGCGCGCGTCGTCATCTCGGTGGCGGCTGAGCCGGCCTCCGGTTCCGTGATGCAGATCGCGGGCTTGTCGCCCGACAGCACGATCTCGGCGGCAAGCTTCTTTTGCTTCTCGCTGCCGTAGCGCATGATCGCCGAGATAGCGCCCATATTGGCCTCAACGGCGATGCGGCCGGTGACGCCGCAGACCCGCGCCATTTCTTCAACGATCAGGCTCGCATCTAGGAAGCTGCCGCCAGCGCCGCCGTATTCCCTGGGGATCGTATAGCCCATCAGACCTGCCGCGGTGAGATCCCGGACGTTTTCCCAGGGGTAAGCCTCGCTTCGATCCGTTTCGGCCGCGCGCGCCCTGATCGAGCCTTCGGCGATCTCACGCGCCGCCCCTTGAAGCTTCTCTTGCTCCGGAGTCAGGTCAAATAGCATTCTTCTGTCCTCCACGATCATCGGGCTATCGTCATTGTACCACGCCTGCGGACCTGGAACCGGCGCGGTTTCGGGGGCGTATTTTTGAGAAGAAGTTACTCAGGTCGCAGGCGAAACGCGGGGCGCTACAGGAGCGGGAAGCGCACAAGCTCGCCGTTCACGGAGCGGCTGTTCAATTTCCCCAGCCAGCACCCGCCAGCGATAGAGCGGCGAGCCTTCAGGCGGTGAAAGCTCCGGCGTCCAGCCGGTGAATTTTTCCAGCGCATAGGTATCCATCACGATCCCGCGCCAGACCCGATCGACCTGCTCGAGCGGCTCCCGGATCGCCGTCGTGGACGCCCAGATTGGATTGGCGTCGGCATTGTCGGGCTCGCGTCCGACATAGAGCCCGGTGTGACCCCGGATCCAATCCATATCGGGCTCGCGAAAACCGAGATACCGCCCGCGCTCGTTGATCTGGACCACCGGCACGCGACCTCTAAAAAACCAGCGCAACATCGCATAGGTCCGGTAGTCGGTGGTGGCGATCCAGGTCGCGCTGGTCTTTTTCAGCTCCACCTCGGCCCGGCGCACGATCGGTTGGTAGCCGGCTTCGCCGCCGACCGGATCGGTCCGGCCGATGAAATTCCAGGGCGTTGCGACATAATAGAGGAACACACCGACGACAAAGACGATGCCGGAGACGATCGCCAGCCTCGCCCAGCGGAACGACCACTGGACGAATGAATCCCGCCAACCCTCCTGCCGCATCGTCGCGAGATTGATAGCGGCGACGGCAAATCCAAACGGCCAAATGAACATCGGCCAGGTATCGCCGACCCTCAGGCTCAGCGACTTCCACAAGAAGTAGACAAAAGGAACGATCACCGCGGTCGACAGCAAAATGGCCACGGCGTCCGACCGGCGATAACCCCGCCACGCCGTCAACGCGACCCCGGTCAGGACCACCGGGAGCAGGACGAACCCGACCAGCCCGAACTGCAGGCCCATGAATTCGCCGAGCGTGCGCAGCGACCATTCATGCGTCGCGGTCGCCCGCACCAGCTGGAAGCGGAACGACGCCCAGTCGTGCTGCATGTTCCAGATCAGAACGGGGAGGAACAGCGCGAATGCGATCAGCGCAGCCAGCCACGGATAGGGACTGCGCAGCCAGCGCCCCCGCCAGTGCGGGACCAGCATGAACGCCGCTACCGCCGGAAGCATCAGGCCTGCGGTGAATTTCGACAGCAACGCCAGCCCTGCGAACACGCCCGCGAGCAGCCACCAGCGCCCGTCGTCGCTCTCGGCGAGCCGGACCAATGCCCATACCATGGCGGTGGCAAATGGAATCAGCGCGACGTCGGGCGAGACCTTGGCCATCAGCAGGCCGTAATAGAGCGCCGCTTCCATCATCAGGACCGCGATCACCACCGCGCGGACGTCATGCGTCACGCGCCGGACGATATCGGCGAGCAGCAGTTGCGTCACCGGCATCGCCAGCACGCCGGCAAACCTGACGCCGAAATTGGTATCGCCGAAGATCGCGGTACTGAGCCGGATGAACCACGCAATCATCGGCGGATGATCAAGGAAGGAAAGCACGTTTTCCTTCGACCAGGTCCAGTAATAGGCCTCGTCCGTCCGCAGATCGAGCAGGCTTGCGTAAATCACCCGCATCGCCGTCAGCGCGGCGATCAACGCGATAACGGCAAGCCATTGCCGAAAGGCAGATTGGACCCGTTTGGCGGGGCTATGATCGGGAGGCGCAATCGTCACGGTGCTTTCTCCCCGAACGCCCGGGAGGTGTCAACGTGTCCGCACCCTCATCGTCCCGGCAAACGCCGGGGCTACTTCTCGCGCACGGAATTAATCGCTAGTTTCGCGGGTCTATCGTATATGCAACCGATCCGCATGACCGCACTCGCCCGGGCCCAGTTCCAGAGATTCGTTCGCGGTATCAGCCTGCGGCAGGTCCGGCTCATCTGCGGGCTGGTGCTGTTTGCCTATCTGGTCAGCCATTTCCTCAATCACGCGCTCGGCAATATCTCGCTCGATGCGCTGGCATGGGGCGTCCATTACCATGTCCTGTTCTGGCAGTTTCTGCCGGTCGCGATCATTTTTTACACCGCCGCCCTGCTTCACGCCGGCCTCGGGATTTGGGCGCTTTACGAGCGCCGGCAATTTCGCTGGAAGGCGATCGAGCCGCTGCAGCTCGTGCTGGGCCTAAGCATCCCGGCGCTCGTCGTCGCCCACGTGGTCGGCACGCGGCTCGGCCAGAGCCTGTTCGGAGAAGCAAAGCTCTATCCGCAAGTACTCTACGGATACTGGGTGGTTTGGCCCTACCGAATCAGGATGACGATGGCTGTGCTGGTCATCGCCTGGATCCATGGCAGCATCGGTCTTTATTTCTGGCTGCGGATGAAAGCGTTCTTCAAGCCCGCCGCCCCCTTCCTCCTTGCCGCGGCGGTGCTGGTGCCGACGCTGGCGTTGCTGGGTCTCTACCAGAGCGGGCGAAGCGTCGTTAAGGAAAGCGCCGGCGCCGAATGGCGGGCGGTCAATCTCTCGCAGGACAAGGTCGGCACGCTGGCCGAGCAGGACATCCTGGAAACCATCACGGGATACTTCCTGATCGGCTATCTCGGCCTGCTCGGATTTGTCCTGGCGGCGCGCGGCGTGCGTGCCCTCAACGAGCGGCGGGGCGGCATGATCAACCTGTCATACGGCAATGGCCGGACGATCCGGGTGCCGAAGGGCCTTTCCGTGCTTGAGGCGAGCCTGCGCCATCAGGTCCCGCATGCCAGCGTCTGCGGTGGCCGCGCAAGATGCTCGACCTGCCGCATCCGCGTGATCGGGGATTGCACCTCATTGCCGGAGCCATCCAACCGGGAAGCCTTCGTGCTCAACCGTGTCGGGACCGGATCGGATCCGGCCATTCGCCTCGCCTGCCAGCTCAGGCCCGAGACCGATCTTTCCTTCTTCCAGATCTTCCTGCCGCAGACTGCGGCCGCAGGCCACACAGGTCCCTCGCATATCGGCGAGGAGCGCTACCTCGTCAGCATGTTCGTGGATATGCGCGGCTCGACGAAGCTCGCGGAACACCGGCTGCCGTTCGATACGGTGTTCGTCGTCAACCGCTTCCTCGGCGCGGTAGCGCAGGCCGTGATCGAATGCGGCGGCCAGCCCAACCAGTTTCTCGGCGACGGGCAATTGGCGCTGTTCGGACTTGCCACCAATCGGCAAGCCGCCTGCCGGCAGGCGCTGAAGGCGGCGGCTCGGATCGCCGCCAATGTCGAGGAATTGAATCAATTTCTCGAACACGACCTGCGCGAGCCGATCCGCTTCGGCATCGGCATTCATAGCGGCGAGGTGATCGTCGGCGACATCGGCTATCGCGATCACATGGTGTTCACCGCGCTCGGCGATGCGGTCAATGTCGCTGCACGGCTGCAGGACATGACCAAGAACCTCGGATGCGAAGCCATTCTTTCCGAGGAAGTCCGCGCGACCGCCGGCCTTGCAGCCGATGCCCTGCCGCAACAGCAGGTGGTCATCCGCGGCCGCAATGAGCCGATGATGGTGCGCACGGTCGCGAGCACAAATGTGCTGTCCGCGCTGGTCGACGGTGGTGCGCCCGCCGACGCCGGGTCGATGCGTGACCTGGCGCACATCTGAACAACCGTTCAGAAAAAACTCCCTGAACCAGCTTCGGTTTTCTCGAACCCTCCTCTTTGGGGATGCGACTGATGGGCGATGGGTAAGACTGCAAAGACTACAAAGACACCAACCCGCGCCGAGCGCGCATCGCCAAAAGGAGAACGACCATGTTACGCAAATTGACTCTCGCCCTTGTTGCCGCAGCCTCCCTCAGCGCCGTGGCGCTGGCTCCCTCCGCCGCTTCTGCCAAGCCGTGGGGCGGTGGATGGGGCTGGGGCGGCGGCTATCATCATCACCACTTCGGCGGCTTCGGCATCGGCTATGTCGGCGGCTATGACGACGGCGGATGCTATGTGACGCGGCGGGTGTTCACCCCGTTCGGCCCTCGCCTGCGCGTCGTCAACGTCTGCGCCTATTGATCGGAGCCCGCTTCGTTCAAACAAGAGCCCCGGCCACACATGTGGCCGGGGTTTTTGCGTTCTGTCGTCCCAACCAAATCGTCCCCCTCATATGCAGTCGGCCGGATTGCTGCATCGCAGCGTCCTGCACGCGCCCAAAAAGCATAAATTGACCCGGAATTGACTTGCGCCATGGCAATGCGACTATTGCGCCGGGTCCATCTAGCAAAATCGACTACCGGTTCGGCCAAGATGGAATGCGGTCAAATAGCCGAGACCGGAAATCACCGGCCTCGACGGAAAGGCTTCGGGGGAGACGCGATGCTCGACAGGCGGGAAATAATCAAGCGTGCCGGCATCGCGGCGCTTGCGGCGGGTCTGGGCCCGGCCAGGGCGTTTGCGCTCGACAACAGCATCGTGCTGCCGTTCGACAACGGCAAACGGCCGCTGGTGAAATATCCGCAGAAGCGCCCGATGATCGGCCAAACCAGCCGGCCGCCGCAGCTCGAGACGCCGTTCTCCGTCTTCAACGACGGCCCGATCACGCCGAACGATGCCTTTTTCGTCCGCTATCATCTGGCCGACATCCCCTACGACATCGATCCGGACAAATTCACGCTTCAGATCAAGGGCAAGGTCGATCGCCCGCTTCAACTGTCGCTGAAGGACATCCGAAAGCTTCCCGCCGCCGAACTGGTCGCGGTCAACCAGTGTTCGGGCAACAGCCGCGGATTTTTCGAGCCGCCCGTCGCCGGCGGCCAATTGGGCAATGGCGCGATGGGCAATGCGCGATGGCGCGGCGTGCCGCTCAAGACGGTCCTCGACATGGCCGGCGTGCAGGGGGATGCGAAGCAGGTCACCTTCAACGGAATGGACAAACCGGTCATGGACACGACGCCTGACTTCGTCAAGGCACTCGATATCGACCATGCACGCGACGGCGAAGTGATGCTGGCCTACGGCATGAACGGCGAGGACTTACCGCTCCTCAACGGCTTTCCGCTGCGCCTTGTCGTGCCCGGCTATTACGGCACCTACTGGGTCAAGCATCTCAATGAAATCACCGTGATCGACAATGTGTTCGACGGCTTCTGGATGAAATCCGCCTACCGGATTCCGGATACGCCCTGCAACTGCGTCGAGCCAGGCACCGCGCCGAAGGCGACGATACCAATCAACCGCTTCACGGTCCGCTCTTTCATCACCAGTGTGCCCGATGAGGGGAAGGTGAAGGCGCGTAAAACGACAAAGCTGAAGGGATTCGCCTTCGACGGCGGCAAGGGCATCAAGGAAGTCGCGATCTCGACCGATAATGGCGAGACCTGGACAGAGGCAAAGCTCGGCAAGGATCTCGGCAAATATTCGTTCCGCGAATGGACGCTGCCGGTGAAACTCGCCCCGGGCATCTATGACTTACGGGTTCGCGCGACCAACAATGCCGGCGACACCCAGCCGATCGCGCCGAGATGGAATCCGGCCGGCTATTTGCGCAACGTCGTCGAAACCGTTCGCGTCACCGCGGCGTGAGGAGAGGTGTCATGACACGCAGGCTTGCTCTTGCGCCCCTCCTTGCGATCGCCGCCATCTCCGCCTTAAGTCTGGGTGCGGTGACCGCCGCGCCGGTTTCTTACAAGCTCCCCGACGAAACCGCCGCATTCAAGCCGGGGCCTAATCTCGAAGTCGTGATGAACAATTGCACCGGCTGCCACTCCGCGGACTACATCGCCACCCAGCCGCGCGGGCCGAAATACAAGACGGATTTCTGGCAGGCCGAAGTCAACAAGATGATCAAGGTCTATGGTGCGCCGGTCAATGATGCGGACGTTCCCAGGATCGTCGAGTATCTCGCCGCGACCTACTAAAGCGCTTTCGAGCGAAGCATCAGAACCGAGCAGGCTCCAGGCGTTAACGACTAACTCCTTCCGTCATGGGACGAGTTTGCAGAAAAAAATTCGAGTCCAAAAAAGAGGCGCCCGGCATGGGTGCCTCTTTTGCTGTCAAAGCCTGGTTACTGACATCGGATGTGTTGCAACGATCTGCGCCGATAACCATATCAACGCGCTGCAGACTTGATTGGAGCGCAGCAGACTTGATGTCGTAACAGACCGGCTCGCGCTCACGATCTGCTCACGCAAAGTCTACTGGGGCCGCAGCCACATCCGCTCTATATGATTCGTAATTTCCGGAATCGAAGATTCCGACGAATCTCCAGTCACAAGAAACAGCCGCTATGGATATCAAAGCAGTTCTCGCGCGAAACGCGCGCGATACGCGTCTCGATCTGTTCCTTGGATTGGCGAACTGGTTCATGTTTCTGGACCATATTCCCAACAACGTTGTGAACTGGATCACGATCCGAAACTACGGATTCAGCGGCGCCGCGGACGCCTTCATCTTCATTTCCGGATATGCCGCGGCGATCCTCTACGCAAAGATCATGCTGGAGCGCGGCGCCGTTGTCGGCGCAACCCGGGTGCTCAGACGTGCGTGGCAGCTCTACGCGGCCTTTGTCGTCTTGTTCGCGATCTACATCGTGACGATCGGAGATGTCGCCCTACGCTATGCCGCTCCCGACATCATCTACGAATTCGACATGGCCGGGCTCGTCGAGGAACCGGTCCGGATCGTCGCTCACGGGCTGCTGCTGCAATCGAGCGCGATGAACCTCGACGTGCTGCAGCTCTATGTCGTGTTGATGGCATGCTTCCCTGTCGTGTTGTGGGCGATGTTGCGCAAACCCGGCCTGACGATGGCCGGATCGCTGGTGCTTTACCTCGCTGCCCGTCAGTTCGAATGGAATCTGTCGTCGTTCCCGGATGGAGACTGGAATCTGAACCCGTTCTGCTGGCAGCTGCTGTTCGTGCTCGGCGCCTGGTTCGCGCTCAGCGGAAGCGGCGAACGCCAATCCATCCTGAAGTCACCGATCCCGTTTTATTTCGGACTGGCGTACCTGATCTTCGCGCTCGTGATGACGATGGCGGGGCGTTTCCCGGATTTCGGACTGATGCTCCCCGGCTGGCTGTTCGACGCGTTCAACCCGAACGACCGGACAAATCTCGCTCCGTATCGCGCCCTGCACTTCATCATCGTCGCATTGTTCGTGATGCGATTCATGTCGAAGGATTGGCCCGGGCTGAAATGGCCGGTCTTCAAGCCGATCATCCTGTGTGGCCAGCAATCGCTGTCGGTATTTTGCGTCGGCGTCTTTCTCTCCTTCGCCGGCCATTTCCTCCTGATGACGAATTCGGGTTCGGTACTGGAGCAGATTTTGGTGAGCGTCGGGGGTATCGCGATCATGACCCTCGTCGCCGGCTACATCTCGTGGTCCAAGCGGCAGGATCACCCGCTGCCGCGCCAGACAGCGCGAACGCCTTCATTACAGCTCGGCGAACCCGGATTATCAGCCGACGCTCCGGCATCGGGCCACATCGGGCGATACCGGCTGATGCGGTCTTCGCGGTGAAGGTTTGATGCTAGAGCATCGGTTCTGATTGAATCAGAACCGATGCTCTGGTTCCTTGTTTTGACGCGTTTTCTTCACGCGAAGCGGTATCCACTTCGCTCGAAAACGCTCCAAATTGAGGGAAACCGTCGCAAGTGGCGCAGCCGGCATGTCCATGCGCGTCCACTCGTAAAGTCTTGTAACCGCAGCGCTTTCCGCCCGCCCGGCCGCGCCAAATCGTCGCGAAACAGGCCAAAAGCTGCAAATGCGCCGCGATAATGATCGTTTTCCGCCGAAATCCGTTTGTCGTTTAAGCTATCAAGCGCGCCCCATACCGCGTATCGTGCGGCGGTCGGATGTGCCGGTTTGCGGAGACCGGCAGTCCGATTTTGTTTTTTGATCCCGCGGAGACGACGTTATGGCTAAAGGCACGGTAAAGTGGTTCAACCCGACCAAGGGCTTTGGATTCATCCAGCCCTCGAGTGGCGGCAAAGACGTTTTTGTTCATATTTCGGCGGTTGAGAAAGCTGGCCTTTCGACGCTCAACGAAGGACAGACGGTGGAATACGAAGAAGTTGCCAATCGCGGCAAGACCTCGGCCGAGAACCTCAAGGTTTGAGGCGGGCACGCGGACGATAGCAGCGCACTCTCGGAAGCAATCCGGGAGTGGGGCAAGACCCCAAACGAAACAATGTCAATTGGCAGGAGTGGCAACCGCTCTTGCGAGCATCCGGATCGGCGCAGAACGCGCTGGTTCGACTGCTAAGTTTTGGTTGACCCTTTTTTTCCACGACCTCCGACCCCATGCGCGGCTCGGAAGGCTTTGCGTCCGATCGCGTTCCAGATTGTTGAGGAGCGCATGATGCTCAAACCAAACCGCCGATTCCTTTGAAGCCGGCTTGATTGTATGCTTCGGCCGATCATGCGCCGGGACGTGCAATGATATCCGATCTCCCTTCCGTTCCCTTGTTCAAGGCGACTTTCGCGCCAGACGATGTTGCGTTCGCAACGCAGCTTCTCGCCGCCGCCCGCTTGAGCGCGGAGCAGGAGGCGCGAATCGATCACACCGCGATGCGTCTGATCGATGCCATTCGCGCTCACGATGACCGGCTCGGCGGCGTCGAGGACATGCTTCGCGAATTCGCGTTGTCCACCAAGGAAGGCCTCGCGCTGATGGTGCTCGCGGAAGCGCTGCTGCGCGTCCCCGATGCCCGCACCGCCGACCGCTTCATCGAGGACAAGCTCGGCGAGGCCGACTTCGTGCACCACGAGACGAAGTCGAGCGCCTTCCTGGTCAACGCGTCGGCGTGGGCGCTGGGGATGTCGGCGCGCGTCATTCAGCCGGGCGAATCCCCGCAAGGCACCATCGGGCGGCTCGTGAAGCGCCTGGGCGCGCCCGCGGTACGCGCCGCCACGCGTCAGGCGATGCGGCTGATGGGCAGCCATTTTGTTCTTGGCGAGACCATCGAAGCGGCGTTGGCGCGGGCGCATTCGCCCGCCGCGCCGCGCTATTCCTTCGACATGCTCGGCGAAGGCGCGCGCACCGCTGACGACGCGGAGCGCTATTTCAATTCCTACGCCAGCGCCATCGAAGCCATCGGCCGCGCCACCGGTGACCGGCCGCTGCCCGACCGGCCCGGCAT
>JBKQRS010000076.1:0-14166 GCA_052143915.1 Bradyrhizobium sp. | reverse complement strand
CGCATTCGCGCGACCCGTTGGCTCCTCGCAATGACAGGAAAATTCAGATCACGACTTCCTGCGAGACTCTGCGGCAGTCCATCTCGAATTCGAGGTCGATCACGGGCGGGCGGGCATAATGCCAGGTCAGGCCGGATCGCGCGGCACCGCGACGAACCAGCTCACCGGCCATCACGGCGTGAAAGTCGTGCACGGTATACGCCTGCACCGCCGTCGTGTCCTTCCAGCCGAATCCGAACGCCGCAAGGCGGCTTTCCATCTCTCCGACCGTGAACCGGACCTTCTCTTTCATCCCTTCCGGGCTGAGATCGCGGTAGCGCACGATCCGTTCGGGATAGCTGCCGGCGCCGCCGCGCGCCTCGGCTCCGCCGGCGATGACGAAATCAGGTGTCGCGGCAACGCCTTGCCGCAGGCGCGGGCGCGTGAAGGAGAAGGCATAAAATGATGGCTCGGCCGGAGGATCGATCTCCGGACAGACATTGCTGCGCGCTACCGGATTGCTGGTGCCGTCGAAGATCCCCCAGTCCGCGAGCGCCTTGACGTAATGCTGGTTGAAGGCCAGGAAGCCGGCTTCCGAAAACGCCGCGGGCGAGCGCAACTCGCAGGCGCAGAACGAGGTCAGCGGCCGCCCCGCGGCCCGAATATATTCGGCGGCCTGCGCAAATCCGTCGGCCAGCGCGGTCGGCCGGTCGAAACGCACGCGCTCGATCTCGAAGCCGGGATCGGCGGCGGCGCCGCTCGAATACTGAAACACCGCCGGGATGAAACGATAGTCGCCAGCCGCAAAATCGCGTGTCATGTCGGATGTCCCCGGATTGCGTCATTCCAGCTGCCTCCGAACGCCCTTGGCGCCGTTGAGCAGCCGGCAAAGGCCGGCGAGAGAACCCGCGCCGGCCC
This sequence comes from Bradyrhizobium sp., assembly GCA_052143915.1. Classification (GTDB taxonomy): domain Bacteria; phylum Pseudomonadota; class Alphaproteobacteria; order Rhizobiales; family Xanthobacteraceae; genus Bradyrhizobium. Next base: position 13,269 of record JBKQRS010000076.1, on the reverse strand, counting down.
GGCGTCCTTGCGGACGGGCGTTACGTGGGCCTGAGCGCCTTTGGCGCGAGATCGAAGTCGGCGATCTCCTTGGCGCGCTGGGATTCGGCGCCGGCGCGGTGATCGGTGGCGATCGCCACATAGACTGCAGGCAGCACGAACAGCGTGAACAGGGTTCCAATGGTCATGCCGGCCACGACCACCAATCCGATCGAGAACCGGCTCGCCGCACCCGCGCCGGTGGCGGTGAGCAGCGGCAGAAGGCCTGTGACCATCGCCGCGGTCGTCATCAGGATCGGACGAAGCCGGACGCGAGCCGCCATTTCGATGGCGGAACGCCGATCAAGGCTTTCATTGAGCTGCAGCTCGTTGGCGAACTCCACCATCAGGATCCCGTGCTTGCTGATGAGACCGACCAGCGTCAGCAGTCCGACCTGGGTGTAGATATTCATCGTCGCCATGCCGAAGAACAGCGGGATCAGGGCGCCTACGATCGCCATCGGAACGCTGATCATGATCACCAGCGGATCGCGCAAGCTTTCGAACTGCGCCGCCAGCACCAGGAAGATGATGATCAGCGCGAAGCCAAACGTGATCGCGAGCTGATTACCCTCCTGCACATACTGCCGGCTGTCGGCGAGATAGTCGTGGCTGAAACCGGCCGGAAGCTTTTTCGCTTCGCCCTCGAGGAAATCCACCGCCTGTCCAACCGTCACACCCGGCATCGGCACCGCCTGGAAGGTAGCGGAGTTGAGCTGGTTGTAGTGGGTCAGCGCGTTGGGATCGGTCCCGGTCTCGATCGAGACCACGGTCGAGAGCGGTATCTGCTGGCCCGTCGGGGTCGACAGATAATATCGGCCGAGCGCCTCGGGCGACAGCCGGTCTTCGCGCGGCACCTGCGGGATGACCTGGTATGAGCGTCCCTCGAGGTTGAAGCGGTTCACGTAGTTTCCGCCGAGCATCGTAGCCAGCGTATTGCCGATGTTTGCCATGGTGAGGCCGAGATCGCTCGCCTTCGAACGGTCGACCTTGATCCGCACCACCGGCTGGTTGAAATCGAGATCGCTGTCGGAGACGATGAACAACCCGCTCTTGCGCGCGGCATCCTTCAGCTTGAGCATCTGCTCATAGACCGCCTGGAAACCATTGGTCGAATTGATCACCATCTGGACCGGCAAGCCGCCGGGACCGCCCGGCAACGGCGGCAGGTTGAACGCGAATGCGTTGATGCCTTCGAGCTTGCCCAATTCCGCCTGCACCAGCGGCTTCAGCTTGATCGACGAACGCTTTCGCTCGTCCCAAGGGGTCAGCAGCATTCCGGCAATTCCGCCCTGCGGTCCGTTGATGCCGTTCAAGACGAAACGCAGATCGGTCTCGGGGAACTTGGCAAACACCTTGTCGAGTTTCTCGCCATAGAAATCGACATAATCGATGTTGGCGTATTTCGGCGCCTTGGTCACGGCGAAGACGATGCCCTGATCTTCTTCCGGCGCGAGTTCCTTCGACGTGTGCATATAGAGGAAGCCGACCAGCCCCAGGATCGTGAGCGCGAACAGCCCGGTAATGGGGCGATAATCCAGCGACCGGTCGAGCTGGCGGCCGTACCAGCGCGTCATCGCGCCGAACACCCGGTTCACCGCTTTGGCGAAGCGCCCCTCTTCGGCGCTCCTGAGGAACACCGAGCACATCATCGGGGAAAGCGTGAGCGCGATCACGCCGGACACGATCACCGAGCCCGCGAGCGTGAAGGCAAACTCCCGGAACAACGAACCGGTCAGCCCGCCGAGGAAGCCGATCGGCGCATACACCGCGGCCAGCGTAATGGTCATGGAGATGACGGGGCCGACAATCTCGCGCGCGCCCTGCATGGCAGCCTGCACCGGAGGTTTGCCCTCCTCCAGATGCCGGTGGATGTTTTCGACCACCACGATGGCGTCGTCGACGACGAGGCCGATCGCGAGCACCATGGCCAGGAGCGTCAGCAGGTTGAAACTGAAACCCGCCATCAGCATCAAAGTGCAGACGCCGATCAGCGACAGCGGGATCGTCACCACCGGAATCAGCACCGAACGGAACGAGGCGAGGAACAGGAAGATCACCACGACCACGATGATGACCGCCGCGCCCAGCGTCTTCTCGACCTCGTCGATCGAGGATTGAATGAACTTGGTGGAATCATAGGCCACCTTCATCTTCATCGACGGCGGCAGATTGCGTTCGAGTTCCGGGAACAGCGCGCGGACGCCTTTGACCAGCGTCAGCGGATTGCCCTGCGGCGTTGCCTGCACACCGATGAAGATCGCGTGCTCGCCGTTGAAGGCGACGCTGGCGTCGGTGCTCTGCGCCGCGAGCTCGACGGTGGCGACGTCCTCGATCCGCACGAAGCCGCCGTCCTTCGATTTGACGATCATACGCTTGAACTGTTCGAGGTTCTGCAGATCGGTATTGGCCGTCACGTTGGAGACGATGAAGAAGCCCTTGGACTGGCCCGCCGCCGCCTGGAAATTGTTGGCGGCGATCGCGGCGGAAACATCCGCCGGCGAAACGTTGCGGCCGGCCATGCGAACAGGATCGAGCCACAGCCGCATCGCGAAGGTCTGGCCGCCCAGAATGTCGGCCGACGCGACGCCGTCGACGGTCGACAGCACCGGCTGAACCACGCGCGTCAGATAGTCAGAGATCGCCGACCCCGACAGCACTTCGCTGGAAAATCCGAGATACATCACCGCAGTGGTCTGGCCGGTCGTCTTGGTCACGATCGGGTCGTTGGATTCCTTGGGAATGAGGTATTTGACCGAATTCACCTTGGCGAGGACTTCGGTCAAGGCCTGATTCGGATCGAAATTCAGTTTGATGTAGACCTGGATGGTGCTGGTCCCGAGCACCGAAGACGAGGTCATGTAATCGACGCCTTCGGCGGAGGCGACCGCCTGCTCGATCGGCGTCGTGATGAAGCCCTGAATCAGATCGGGCGCCGCACCGGGATAGACGGTGGTGATGTTCACCACCGTGTTCGACAGTTTCGGATACTGCCGCACCGGCAGCACAGTCGCCGCCCGAAGCCCGATCAGAAGGATCAGCAGGCTGACGACCACCGACAACACCGGCCGCTTGATGAAAATATCAGTCCAGACCATCGCGATAGGCTCCGAATATCAGTACCGCGGCGGGTTTGCCGGAATCGGCGGCGGCGCGTCGGTCGAGATGGCCACGGCCGCTCCCGATTGCAGCTTGAGCTGGCCGACCGCGACCACGCGATCGCCGGCCTTCAGCCCGCTGAGGATCTCGGCGCGTCCGTTGATCCGGTTGCCGGTCCGCACGAAGGTACGCACCACGCTCAGGCTGGTCTTGCCGTCATCCTCCTTTTTCTCGGTGATGAGGAAAACGGAGTCGCCGTAAAGCGTGTAATCGACCGCGGTCTCGGGAACGGTGACCACCGGCGGCTTGTCCGGCAGCACCACCGTCGTGGTCGTGAACATGCCGGGCTTGAGGATGTGATCGGGATTGTCGATCGTGGCCTGAACGCGGATGTTGCGCGTGTCGGTGGCGATCTGCGGCTCGATCGCGTTGATCTTGCCCTCAAAGGTTCGGCCGGGATAGGCGTCGACCGCGATACGCACGGTCTGTCCGACCTTGAGCGCCGCGCTGCCCTTCTCCGGCACCGTGAAGTTCGCGTACAACGTCGACAGATCAGTCAAAGTCACGATCTGGGTGCCGGCGGTGAGGAACTGGCCGACCTCGACATGGCGGACGCCGAGTTCACCGTCGAACGGGGCACGCACCAGCTTCTGCGAAATGATCGCCTCGGTCTTGGCGATGCCCGCATTGGCCTGGTCATAGGTGGCCTGTGCGGCATCGACCGTCGACTGCGGGCCGAACTGACGCGCCGCCAGTTGCTTGGCGCGATCCAGCGCCAATTCCGCGCCGGTGGCCTGCGCCTTGAAGCTCGCGAGATCACCCTGCTCGGGGCCATCGAACAACTGCACGAGTGGACTTCCGGCCTTCACCGCCGAGCCTGCGGTAAACATGATGTCGGTGATGCGCCCCGAGACATCGGAGGTGACGTTCACCTGATGCACGGCAGCGAGATCGCCGACCGCAATCATCAGATTCGGAACCACTTCCGATTTCGCTTCGGCAACGGTAACGGTTGCCGGTGGCGGTTTATTGTTGGCGAAGAACTGCGCGATCATGTGGCTGCGGAAGGCATTGAAGCCGACAAGCGCACCGACCAGCAGCGCCAGCAGCAACCCGACGATGATGAACCAGCGCATCATCCGGACCGGACGCGCGCGCGGCTTTTCGGCAATCGGCCGGCCCGAGATACCGGCTTCGGTCACAACGTTCATGTCATGCACTTTCTACAATTACCGGCTGCCCCGAATCCAACGACACGTCGCGGTCCAGATAGGAGGCAATCGCGGTTTCATTGAGCCCAATTCCGCGGAGAATGAATTCACAAAGCTGCCGTTCGAGATCGGCGGCATCGCCGTAGGACAGGCACGGCGTGGCCGGCAGCCGCGTCAGCGTCGCCATCAGCACGGTGTGATGCGCAAACCAGAACAGGTTCAGCGGCTCGCACCCAATCGCTGTCGCATCTTTCGCCTCCACTGCGCGCTGCAGCGACGCGGTGAATACCGGTCCGATGAGTCCGCCGATCTTCTCATAGATCAGCCGCGCAAATTCGCCGTCATCGAGGTGGCTGGTGAGCATCAACCGCAGACGCTGCGCCTCCTGCTGATCGGGCGCCTCGGCAACCTCCTGGAAATGGCGGACCATTTCACGGATCAAAATCACCAGCGTTTTGGTCGACGGCTCCAGCTCAAGCAGGCGGTGCAGCGCGGGATCGGCTGCGCATTCTTCGGCGAGGATTTCCGCGTACAGCGCCGATTTGGTCGGGAAATGCTTGAACAGCAACCCTTCCGAAATCGAGGCCGCCGCCGCGACGCTCTTGGTCGTGGTGCCAGCAAAGCCGTGGCGGGCAAAGCAACGCTTGGCTGCACTCAAGATCAGTTGCCGCCGCAGGTCGCTGGTCATGCGAAGGGTGCTCATGTTGTGAGTAAACACTCACCACTGGTAAATGTCAAGGAATTTGCTGCGATGCACCACGTCGGCTCGATCGAGAGTCCAGGCTGATCGAATCAGAGCACGGCTCCAATCTTCGGCTTTGAGGCGCTTTCTTCACGCGAACCGGCATCCGCTTCGCGCGCTATCAAATCGGGCCGAACCCGAGCGCGCCGCGGATCCGCGTCACGATGTAGCTGCCGTCGCGGCTGGCGAGCACGCGTTCCAGATTGGCGCTATCGATCTTGATGCTGGCAAATCGTGGCCCAATCGAGACGTCCTGCATGGACGCTGTGAAGGCCTTGATCTCGGCCATGGTCGAAAGGCTGCGCGCGTCCGCGATCCCGCAAGCCCTGGCCACGCCGACGAGGTCGGTGGTCGATGCCGTGTGGCTCGCCTGCCCGCCGGTTTCGCCATAGACCTCGTTGTCGAGCACAATGATGGTCAGATTCTCCGGCTTTTGCAGGCCGACGGTCGCAAGGCTCCCCATCCCCATCAGCATTTCGCCGTCGCCGGTGATCACCACGACCGGCAGCTTTGGCTGCGCCAGTGCAACGCCAAGTCCAATCATGACGGCGCCGCCCATCGCGCCCCATAAGTAGAAGTTGCGGTCATGATCGCCGGCCGCCGCGATGTCGTAGGTCGAGGCGCCGAGGCCGCCGACGACAACCGCGTCCTTGCGCCCCGCCAGCAGGGCGGAAACGACGCTGCGCCGTTCGAGAAGATTTGCCTTGCTCATTTGGTGAAAACCTTTGCGCCGATCAGACGCTGAGACAACAGAACGGCGGTTGGCGTGCAGGCATTGTAGGCCTGCCCCGCGGCGGCCTCGACCACCTCGCGCATCTCATTCGGGTGCGAAGCCCGCAACACCTTGATCCCCGACAGTTCGAAGACGCCCGCGGTGGTCGATCCCATCGGCACCTGCCACGGATTGAATTCGCCCCACTCGCCGCGCATGGTCACCAGCGTCAGGAACGGAAAGCGGAAGATCTGGGTCAGCGACAGCATGTTCACGCAATTGCCCACACCGCTCGACTGCATCAGCAGCACCCCGCGCTGGCCACCGGCCCAGGCGCCGGCGAGCAGCGCCACGCCCTCTTCTTCGGTCGTCAGCGGCACCGCACGCATGGAGGGCGCGCCGAGCACGCGCTCGATCAGTTGCGAATGCCCGGCATCCGGCACGTAAGGCACCTGGCGGACATCGAAACGCTGCAAAATCGCGAAAATTTCCTCCGGCCAAGAGGCCGTGGTTTCGGGAGCGGTTCCGGACCCCGTTTCAGAGGGAGCATCGTTGCGGGCGTGCATTTTCATTTCCGTTGCAGCAGCGGGGCTGTATTTCGATGCGGGACTGTAGAGGGAACCGCGCTTTGCGAAAGAGCGAAAACCGCATATCGGTCTCCGCTGGTGGAATGGATAGAGTATGGCAGCATGACTACGAACGCGCGAAAGCTGGCGGCCGATTTCGACATCGAGAAACTGACGCCGGAATACTATGCCGATCCCTACCCGACCTATCGTGCACTGCGGGAGCACGAGCCGGTCAAGCTCATGCCCAACGGATCCTACTTTCTGACGCGTTATGACGATCTGGTTGCCGCCTACAAGAACACGAAGCTGTTCAGCTCGGACAAGAAAAAGGAATTCGCGCCGAAATTCGGAGCTTCCCTGCTCTACGAGCACCACACCACGAGCCTCGTCTTCAACGATCCGCCCGCCCATACCCGTGTGCGGCGGCTGATCATGGGCGCGCTGTCGCCGCGCGCGATTCTCGAGATGGAACCCAGCCTGATTGCCTTGGTCGATCGTCTGCTCGATGCGATTTCCGCAAAGCACGAGGCGGATCTGATCGAGGATTTTGCAGCCGCGATCCCGATCGAGGTGATCGGCAATCTGCTCGACGTGCCGCAGCAGGAACGGGCGCCGTTGCGGGGCTGGTCGCTGGCTATCCTGGGGGCGCTCGAGCCGGTGATATCAGTCGAGGCGTTTACGCGCGGCAACAATGCGGTGAGGGACTTTCTCGGCTACCTGGAGATTCTGGTCGCGCGACGGCGCATGAGGCCGGGCAACCCGGAGCGTGATGTGCTGACGCGCCTGATCCAGGGAGAAGGCAACGGCACGGACAATGGCGAGCGGTTGACCGAGAAGGAACTGCTGCACAACTGCATCTTCCTGCTCAATGCCGGCCACGAGACCACCACCAACCTGATCGGCAACGGATTAGTGGCGTTGTCCGCGAACCCAGCGGAGAAGCAGAGGCTCATCGAAAATCCCGCTTTGATCAAAACCGCGGTTGAGGAAATCCTGCGATTCGAGAGTTCGAACCAGCTCGGCAACCGCATGACCACGGAGCGCGTCGAACTCGGCGCCGTGACAATGGCCGCCGGCACCTCGGTCACGCTGTGCATCGGGGCGGCCAACCGCGATCCCGGGCAATTCAACGACCCGGAAAAATTCGACGTCGGCCGCGCGCCGAACCGGCATCTTGCATTCGGCACCGGCGCGCATCAATGCGCCGGCATGGCCCTGGCGCGGCTCGAAGGCGCGATCGCGATCTCAAGGTTTCTGGCGCGGTTTCCGCACTTCGCCTTGAAAGGCCCGCCGGTACGCGGCGGCCGCGCCCGCTTTCGCGGATTTTTGAGCGTGCCGTGCAGCATTGAAGGATAAGACCACGCTGCCACCGACACCGCCAAATGAGCCATCATTTTGGCGCGCGCAAAGCGACGCGGCGTACAGAATGCGTGCGTCGAACAGGAACCATGCCGCCGAGCGTTCGAAAGCGAGCGCCGGGGCCGTCATCCCGCCCCGGCGTCGTCTTTGCGGCCGCTTAGAAGCCGGTGGGACCTACTGATCCGTACCAGTGCTTGACCTTGGTGGGATCTGCTTTGTCCATGTAGAAGAAATGCGTCATCGTCGGCTTGACCGTCGCCAGCTTCGGATCGTCGAACTTCATGGTGACGGTGCCGCGAAAGACCTTGAGCGAGGGGCTGTCCCAGTATTCGACGACATCATGAAGCGCGGTAAATCCCTTATCGATGAACGCACGCAGATTGTTGCGGATGGTCTCGCGGCCATGCCAGTCGGCAACGCCCAGATTGCAGATCGCGTCCTCGGCGAAGCAGTCGAAACCTTTGCCGAAGGTCTTGTCATCGATTTCCTTCCACATATCGAGCAGCCATTGCGGCGGCGCAGTCCTGGTAAACGTCATCGTGGTCATGTCATTATCCCTGAGTTGTCGTGATTGACGCGGCGCGGGACGATGGCGCTCTCGGGCGTCATCGCCGCTGCCGGGTCGAGGTGTCGTGACGCGCATCGCAAGGCGGCTGTGCTTTCCAGCCGGCCTGACGTCGCTCACTGCAAGCAATGTAGGGAGAAAGGCTTTGGCGGAAGCGCCAAATATCCCTCGTTTTCCGCCAAAGCGCTCTGCGCGGTGATTGAACAACTGCCTCATGTCGCTGTTGCGGCGGGAACGGCGATGCCGAGCCTCGCAGCCACGCGCCGCGCGGAAGCCTCGCGCTGCGCCGTGATGCCCGCGACCGACTGTCGCGCTTGCGCGAGGATGGCAGTCGGCGCGGTTTCGGGCGTGCCGCTGTCGAAGGGAGGCTCGGGCGCATACACCATGTAGAGCTGGATCGCCTTGGCGGCATCCTCGCCGCGCAATTCGGCCGCAAGACGCAAGGCGCCGTCGATTCCGGCGGTAACGCCGGCGGCAAACACCCAGTTGCCGTCCACGACAACGCGCTGGTTGACCGGGATGGCGCCAAACAAAGGCAGGAGGTGAAACGAAGCCCAGTGCGTCGTCGCCCGCCGTCCCCTCAACAGGCCGGCCGCGCCGCAGAGAAGTGCGCCCGTGCACACCGAGAAGACGCTGCGCGCGCCCGCCGCCTGCCCGGCGATCCAGCCGAGCACGTCGGCGTCGTCCATCAGCGCTTCCTGTCCAAAGCCGCCGGGCACATGGAGGACATCGAGCTGGGGCGCGTCCGCAAGCGCCGCATCCGGCGTGAGCCGCAATCCGCTGAGGTCGCGAACCGGTTCGCGCGTTTTGCCATAGATGCGATAAGTCGAGTTCGGCAGGCGCGACAGCACCTCGAACGGGCCGGTCAGGTCGATCTGATCGACGCCTTCGAACAACAGCGATCCGATTTGCAAATGGGTATTATGCGGGACCATGGGCAGCTCCTTTTGTCAGGGGTGGACAAGTCCAGACTAACCGGGCAGGCTCTGGCGAAAATGCCAAAGCCCCCTCGTTCTACGCCAACCTCCCGGACCAGCGCCGTTCGCGTCATCGAGGTGCTCGCCTATCCCTCGGTGCAGCTGCTCGATGTCACGGGACCGCTCCAGGTATTCGCATCCGCCAACGATCTGGTCGCGGAGGCGGGAGGAACCTCGCCCTATTTGCTCCGGGTGGTGGCGAAGGGCGGGCAGGATGTGACAGCTTCCGCAGGGCTCGGGATCGCGACCCGTCCGCTGTCGCGCATCAGCGCCGCACTCGATACGCTGATCGTCGCCGGTGGGCCGGGCGTCGAAGCGGCCGCATCGGATCCGGCACTGGTTGATTGGGTTCGGCGGCGCGCTGAACGCGCGCGCCGCGTCGCTTCCGTCTGCACCGGCGCATTCCTGCTCGCGGCCTCCCATGTGCTGGATGGAAGGCGTGCGGCCACCCACTGGTCGGTCTGCGCCGACCTCGCCCGGCGTTTCCCCGCGGTGCATGTGGAGACCGATCCGATCTTCGTGAATGACGGGCCGGTCTGGACCTCGGCCGGCGTGACGGCCGGGATCGATCTGGCACTCGCGCTGGTCGAGCAGGATCTCGGTCGAACCGTGGCCTTGGCGGTGGCGCGCTATCTGGTGGTGTTCCTCAAGCGACCCGGCGGGCAAGCGCAGTTTAGCGCGGCGCTGTCGCTGCAATCGGCGGAAGACAAATTCGGTGCGCTGCATGGCTGGATCAACGCACACCTCTCCGACGACATTTCACTCCCGACTCTCGCCAGGCAGGCCGGGATGAGCGAACGCAGTTTCAGCCGGCACTATCTGGAAGCGACCGGGCTGACACCGGCACGCGCGGTCGAGCGGCTCAGGGTCGAGGAGGCGCGGCGGCTGCTCTCGGAGTCAGGCCTGCCGGTGAAGAGGATCTCGCAGCGTTGTGGCTTTGGTTCGGAGGAAACCATGCGGCGCAGCTTTCTCCGTGTGCTCGCCGCGACGCCACAGGACTACCGCTCTCGCTTCGGCCGTTGAGTGCGGACCAAAGCCGAAGCCGGTCGAGCCTCTGGATTACCGCTTTTCTTCGAATCGCCATCCCGCTCTATCTTTTTGTTTAAGCATGATCTCCGCGCAAACGCGTTCCGCGTTTGTCGCGAGGGAAAACCGGTACCCACTTTTCCGGATCATGCTCTAAACCACCGAGCGGTGCCGTTCGATGCAGGTTCGCAACATCTCATCGATCGGTTTGCTCCACCAGTCGTCGGAGAAGATCTCGATCTCGGAATAGCCGGCAAATCCCTGCGCCTCGACGGCGCGGCGCACCGATTGGATGTCGATCACGCCGTCGCCCATCATGCCGCGGTCGTTGAGGATGTCCCTGGTCGGCACCAGCCAGTCGCAGACGTGGAACGCCTTTAGGCGATCTTTTCCGGCGCGCGATATCTGCGGCAGCAATTCCGGGTCCCACCAGATGTGATAGACGTCGAGTGCGACGCCGAGCGCCCCGCTGCGGCTCGGGTCCAGGCGGTCGCAAACATCGAGTGCCTGCTTCGTGGTGTTGACGCAGGCGCGGTCGGCGGCATAGGCCGGATGCAGCGGCTCGATCGCAAGCGGCATCCCCGCTGTACGCGCATATTCCATCATCTCGGCGATGGCGTCCTCGACCTGGGCGCGAGCGGCTGTGATATCCTTCGATGGCGAGCTTCCCGGCCGCGAATATTGCGGCAAGCCGCCGACCACCAGCACGATGCAGGGCGCGCCGAGCGCGCATGCCTCATCGACCGCCCGGCGGTTGTCGTCGCGCGCCTCGGTGCGGTGGGCGGCGTCGGAAGTGAACATGCCGCCACGGCAGTAGCCTGAAAGCTCGAGGCCAGCATCGCGCACCGCGCGCGCCGCGTGGTCGAGGCCGACGGCCGCGACCTGGTCACGCCAGGGATCGATGGCGCGGATGCCGTGCCGCGCACAGGCGTCGATGATGTGCAGGAGATCGCCCTGCTTGCGGACGGTCGCGGTGTTGAGCGACAGCCAGCGGTGATCGCCAGAGAAATCCCGCATCACTCATCACAGCCGCGGAGCGCAAGCACCGCTTTCATGCGCCGCGTCGCCAGTTCGGGATTGGCGAGCAGCCCCGCCTGGTCCGCCAGCCGAAACAGCTCGGAAAGATGCAGCGTCGAGCGCGTGCTCTCCTGCCCGCCGACCATGGTGAAATGATCCTGATGACCGTTGAGATAGGCCATGAACACGATGCCCGTCTTGTAGAAGCGGGTCGGCGCCTTGAAGATGTGGCGCGACAGCGGCACTGTCGGCCCCAGCACGTCGTGGAATCCTTGCGCATCGCCGGCGGCCAGCCGCGACAGCGCATAGGAGGCCGCAGGCGCGATCGCATCGAAAATGCCGAGCAGCGCATGCGAGAAGCCGTGCTCGTCGCCGGCGATCAGTTCGGCATAGTTGAAGTCGTCGCCGGTATACATCTTGACGCGTTGGTCGAGCCGCCGGCGCATGTCGATCTCGCGGCTCTTGTCGAGCAGCGAAACCTTGACGCCGTCCACCTTCGCCGCGTTGGCGTTGATGACGCCGACCGCGACATCCATCGCCCGGTCGAGGTCCGAGGTGCCCCAGTAATTCGCCAAGGCCGCATCGAACATGTCACCGAGCCAGTGGATGATTACGGGCTCGGCTGCCTGCGACAGCACGCGGTCATACACCTTGGCGTAGTCGTCCGGACTGCGGCCGATTTTGGCGAGCGCACGCGACGCCATCAGGATGATGCGGCCACCCGTCTTCTCGATCGCTGCGATCTGCTCCTCATAGGCGCGGATCACGTCGTCGAGACTTTTGGCATCCTCGGGCGCAAGATGATCGGTGCCGGCACCGGAAAACACCAGCGCATTGCCCCTCGCCTTCGCAGCCCTCACCGAGCGCTGGATCAGTTCCAGCGAGGTCGGCCAGTCCAGCCCCATGCCGCGCTGTGCGGTGTCCATCGCCTCCGCGACGCCGAGGCCGAGATCCCAGACGTGCTCGCGGAACGCGATCGTCTTGTCCCAGTCGACCGCCGCCGTCAGCCAGGGATCGACATCGGCGAGCGGATTCGAAACAACATGGGCCGCGGAAAAGGCCACCCGGTTCAGCGTACCCTGAAGTTTTCCGGGAAACGCGCGCGACGCCGCGAGGCGATAGGTCTCGATCGATCGGTCGGCGCGCGGCAATTTCAGTTGATATGACGAGACGGGCAGAACCGGTCTGTTCATGGTCGTGATCTCCTCACACCTTGATCGGGGCGACGTCGACCCAGCGCCGCTCGCGCCAGCTCTGCAGCGCGCATTCGGCGAGCTGCACGCCCTTGGCCCCTTCCAGCAGCGTATATTTGTATGGCGCGTCCTCGCAGACGTGGCGAATGAACATTTCCCACTGCTCCTTGAAGCCGTTGTCGTAGGTCGTGTTCTCCGGCAGCTTCTGCCAATCGCCGTAGAAATCATGCAGGCGCTTTTCGTCCGGGTTCCACACCGGCCGCGGCGTCGCCTGCCGCGCCTGGATCATGCAATCGGACAGGCCAGCCACCGCCGAGCCGTGGGTGCCATCGACCTGGAAGGTGACGAGATCGTCGCGATAGACCCGCGTCACCCAGCTCATGTTGATATGCGCGATCACGCCGCCCTTGAGGCGGAAGGTCGCGTAGGCGGAATCATCCGCGGTCGCCCTGTACTTCTTGCCCTTCTCGTCCCAGCGCTCGGGAATATCCGTGCTGCCGAGGCAGCTCACGCTTTCGACCTCGCCGAACAGATTGTCGAGCACGTAGCGCCAGTGGCAGACCATGTCGAGGATGATGCCGCCGCCGTCCTCGCTGCGATAGTTCCACGACGGCCGCTGCGCTTCCTGCCAATCGCCTTCGAACACCCAGTAGCCGAACTCGCCGCGCACGCTGAGGATGCGGCCGAGGAAGCCGCTGTCGATGATGAGCTTCAGCTTGCGCAGGCCGGGGAGAAAGAGCTTGTCCTGCACGACGCCGTTGCGGATGCCGGCGCGCTTCGC
>JBKQRS010000075.1:0-2757 GCA_052143915.1 Bradyrhizobium sp. | reverse complement strand
CTGACCGCGAAGGTCGCTTCCGTGACGAGGTGGTTTGCCGGGTCCGACGGTCGGGTGAACTCGGAGGCCATTCCACTGAAACTCCAGCCATCGCGCAATTGCCAGGACCACGGCAATTGCACGTAGGGTTGGTAACCCGGCCCGGAAATATCGCCGCTCCCGGTCGGCAGCGCCGCGCCAAGTATGACAGAGAGATCAAACGTGCCGGGCAGCGGACTGATCTGCCATTTGACCGCCGGTGCCAGGTCGGAAAATCCCGAACTGCCGGAACCATGCACCGTCGCGGAATAGGACGGCAGATCCACCAGAAACTCGAAACAGGGCGCAAGACCGAACCGCAGCCGCGTGTTGGTCCCGTCGAGATTCTGGCTCCCTTCCGGGGCGGCGAAGTTCAAGCCGTTTTCGCTTTGCAGACTGCCGACGGGCACCACGAGGCTTGAATTTGTCTGGCTCGGCCGATCCGTCGCAATGTCATCCTTCACGGTCGGGCAGCTATCCGCGTTTGCTTCGACCACGCCGAAACCAACGAAGGCTGCCGACAAAAAAACTGAAAGCCTTGGCTTGCCCACGGAGGCCTCGACAAGTTTGCGGGTCATCATTCGCCAGCAGCGCATGTGTCATGGCACGCTATGACGCAAAGCCGTCCACGACAATCTTCCGTATCTTGCGACGCGCTTGCCGGCGTGAGCCACGCCGCTACGACCTTGGCTCCGGCGATGTCCGACTGGAGGTGATCAACTCCCGCGGCTTGGCGACAATCCGGCTCCAGAGATTGGCGGAGCAGAAAAACCGGCCCAGTGCGCAGGCCTCGACCCGAAGCGAGTTCGTCCCCTTCATCGCGACCGTCGCGTAATAAGTGGCGCCGCTCGCCCGGCTGTAGATATCGCCCGACCACAGGTCGGTGGCCTTCGGCTTCATGTTGATCAGGACCGATTCGCCCATCATGTTCGAAGCGGGATCGAGCGCATAGCCGCACAGCGCGCGGCCGCATTGTTCGATGCGGACGGATCGCTTGTCGCCCTCGGTCCGCCAGTCGCCGAGCGGCGTCTCGGCCGGCGGTTCGTCCGCCTCACGCGAAACTTTCAGGACCTGCGGCGCGGCCGGGGCGGCGGGCGCAACGACATCGGCTGCCGGCGTCGGTGCCGGCGTCACGGGTGGCGTCACCGGCTCGATCGGAGCAGGTGGAGGACTTGGCGCCGCCGCTTGCTTTGGCGCGGGCGCCGGCGGCGCTTCGCTCGCCGGTGGTGACGGCGGCGCGGCGACCTTGGGTTCGACAGGAGGTTGGCCTGGCGGCGCAACGGCTGATGGCAGCGATGCCAGCTGCGGCGCCGGGGCCGGGGCCGGCGATTTCGCCGACGCGGCGTCGACATCTTCGTTCCGTTCGTGCCGGCGGCGGGTTTCGTAGATTCCCGGAATGAAGACGGAGACGCAGGACGGTGAACCGCAATCGCGCGGCGCGTCGATGCGGATGCGGTGGCCGCCGACGACAAATGAAAATCCGTCGGCATGCGCGGATGAAGCGAGCACCATCAGCACGACCAGACAAGAAAATCGCGTCATGGCAGGCCCCTCCGGGTCTGATGCGACAGGCTATCCCGTGGGATGCGATGTTGAATGTGATTTGAGTCACCCTGCCGGAGCGCGACCGTGCCGGCACTCACCTTCACTTTCTCCTGTGACGCGCATCACAGAAACCGCGGACCTCCGCGCGTAGGGTCCGGTCGGGTTCACAAGGCCGCTCTCTCAATTCCGGAGGCTCACATGAAGAAGCTGATCATTCTCGCCGCGCTGCTGATGGCCACCACGTCCGCGCATGCCGGCAATTCGATTTCCTTCGAGATCGACGGACACAAGGTCCGCATCGAGGCGCCGAAGAATTGCGACCAGTTGTCGTGCATCAAAATCTCCGGTTTCGACTTCAAGGGCCTCAACTCCAAACGCTTCGACGACGATGACGACGTTGCCGTGAAGCCTGAGCCGCCGGCGCCAATGCCGGTGCCGGCCGCGCAAGCGGCGGCGCCGCAAGCTCCCGCGGCACCCGGCACCGCGCCCGCGCCGGCGGCGATTGCGTCCAATTCGCCCGCGCCAGTGGTCAAGGACGATGTCGCGGCAACGGCACAGCCGATGGCGCCGACCGCAGCGCCCAAGCCAGCCCCCGTCGCCGCCGCGCCCGTCCAGGCGCCCGCGACGCCGCTTGGCGTATGGGCCACGGAAGAGAACAAGGGCAATGTTCGTATCGAGCCCTGCGGGCAGAACCTCTGCGGATACGCCGTGAAGACCGGCGAGAAAATCCTGATCAACATGAAGCCGCAGGAAGCGAAATGGATCGGCCAGATCCACGATCCCGACAGCGGCAGGAATTACGACTCCACGATCGCGCTGAAGGGAGCGAACAGCTTGCGGGTTCAGGGCTGCGCCTTCGGCGGAATGTTCTGCGGCGGCCAAACCTGGAATCGCGTCAGCTAGGACGTGAACCCAAATCCAGAGTGGTTGGCAGATTTCCGCTTTGGCTCGCATTCCGGACTCAAGTCGGACATCGCGTAAGGTCCGAAAAGTGCCACGGGACTAAACCGCTCGCGCGGTAGGGCTCCGCCGCCAAGTTCGCGGGGTGGGATAACAGGCGCGTCCTGTCTGAAGATGAGGAGTTGCAATCCTCACTCCAGACAGGAGGAGCCTCCCCATGACCGACCAGGCAATGAGCCCGTTACGCCGGCGCATGATCGAAGACATGACGATCCGGAAGTTCGCGCCGAAGAC
>JBKQRS010000074.1:0-60534 GCA_052143915.1 Bradyrhizobium sp. | reverse complement strand
GGAACTCGCCCTGGAAGCCGCTTCGGGCAACCTTGCCCGCGCCGTCCGCGCGCTCCAGCTCGAAACTGAACTGCGCATCGATCCGGGCCGCCGCGCCGACCGCTTCGTGGAGGACTGGCAGAAGCTCGACCAAGCCAGCCTGCGTCAGTATCAGGCAGGCGACATATCCGGCTACAGTGCCACGCGCTCGGCGATGGGCGACATGGCCAGAGGCCTCGAACGCGATCCGCAACTGGAGTCTCTCCTCGACAACCGCAAGCGGGAGCTTGGCATCGCATTCGAGTCAGGCCGCCGGCTTGGCCTGGAATTGGCCTTCACTCACGGCATCGATCTCGGCAGAGGCCGGGGCATCGAAATTTGATCCCATCCGATTTACCGCCGCCTCTTCGCCACAGTACGGTGAAGGCTCAGACCCTCTTGCGGATCCTTGAATGCCTGCCCTGTCTGTCTCAGCAGCCGTCAAAAACAGCCAGCAGGAGCCAGCGCGGCCATGCGCGAACCCGACCGTATCATCCGTCTGAAAACTGTCCTTTCCCGGACCGGGCTGTCCCGATCCACCATCTACCGCAAGATTGCCGAGGGCACGTTCCCGGCCCAGCTCAAAATCAGCACCAACGGGACTGGGTGGCATGAATCCGACATCAACCGCTGGATCGCCGATCCCGTCTCATGGCGTCCGAAACGTCAGTGCGATGAGGTCAGATGAGGCAGGTATGTTACCTTTTTTGATCGCCACCGCGGCCGGCTGGGTCGCCGACCGAGAATCTCGCTTACCGACGTGATTGATCATCTCCGTAAGATGCACCGCGGCCGCGCCGAACCGCTTCTGCTGCCAGTCTGCGCTCGATGTAGTCTTTTATCGACTTGACTGTGATGCGTCGCGATTTGCCTTCGGTGTAACTTTCCAACTCGCCCGTATTGATTAGTTCGTACAGTTTTTTGCGCGAGACCTGGATCGCAATCATCGCCTGTTTCGGCGAAGCTACGAGCGGGGCGTCAAACGTGACAGACACGGCGTTAGACATATGAAGCATCCCGTTATTCCTGGATGTTTCTGAGCATGCCAGCCTGGATTTTTCAACGCGAAGCCCTCCGGGGACCGTGCGCATTTTTCGGATGCCCAGTCGCACGACTTCGCGCTCGTTTCGGTCCGCAGCCTCAATTTCTTTTTGGTTGAGTACCGCGCATACTCAGGTAGGTGATCGACTTCTTCGAAAATCGCCTCGAAGCGAAACCGCCGACAAACCATTGGGCAGAACCAGAAGCCCTATGATCGGTTCTGGGCTGACGAAGGCTGTGTTGTCCAAGAAGGATTAACCCACCTTGCCCAAACGGATGACGCTTGATCCTTCGAGGAATTGCGCCCAATCTTTCATGAGGACGCGTCGCTTCTCGAGCTTTTGCCCGCGCTGATAGGCTGCCGTAGTCTCTGATTTGTACTTGTGCGCCAGCGCTGCCTCGCGGACGCCATCAGGATAGTCCGTGCATTCTTCGGCCCAGGTTGCAAACGTCGAGCGGAAGCCGTGCACCGTGACCTGGCCGTAGCCGAGGCGGTCAAGCACAGCGAGCATCGCGTTCTCCGAAAATATCCCGCCTTCGGGATTCGGGAAGATCAATTCCCCCTGAGCGCCATCGCGTATCTTGTCGAGGATCGCGAGTGCAGTAGCCGGAAGTGGCACGACATGGTCCTGACGCATCTTCATGCGTCCGCCGGGGATCTTCCAAGTCGATGAGGGCCTATCGATCTCGGACCAGCGGGCCACCACCACTTCGTTGGTGCGGCAGGCTGTCAAAATCAGAAAGCGGAGCATCGAAGCCGCGACGCCACCTGCCGCGGATAGGTCAGCCATGAACTGCGGTGCTTCGGCATACGGTAGCGCGGGATGATGTCGCACGACCCGTTTGGGCCGCTTTGGAAGTTTCTCGCGCAGTTGTTTGGTGAGTTCGGCGGGATTTCGAAAATTGGTATCGTCAACATCGACATTCTTCGCGATGATCGTTTCGATCCGTCCGCGGACACGATTAGCTGTCTCTCGCTTCTCAACCCAGATCGGCCGCAGCAATTCGTAGATGTGGCTGGGTTTGATCTCCGGGATCGTGAGTTTTCCGATGGTCGGGTAAGCGTACCGTTTGAGCGACGACGGCCATTGATTGCGATGCTTCTTGCTCCAGGTCGACCAATGCTCGCGAATGTAGGTTTCGGCACATTCCTCGAAAGTGGGCAGAGTGGTCGTGATCTCCACGGCTTTCGCTTCCTCGCGCGCCGCTCGCTTCTCCTGCACGATGTCGACGCCGGGTGTGCTGCGATCGCCTTTGACGCGAAGACGCGCCGCATCGCGAGCAAGCCGCGCATCCTTGAGCGACACGTCTTTGAATGAGCCCAGGCCGAGCCAGCGCTGCTTACCGTGCTTCCAGTACCGGTAGTTCCAGTTCTTCGACGTGGCGCCATTGACGATGAGGTAGAGACCGTCGCCGTCAGCGTATTTGCCGGGCCGATTTTCGCGTTCGACATCGAGTGGCTTGAGCTTGCCGGTCATGTGTTCCCCCTCGCGAAATCCGTCCTCCGAACCTACGGTCAAAAGCTACGGTTTGCGCGGTGACTGGGGGTAACATTGCGGAGTTAGCCGCAACAGCCTTGATCGCGCCACTCGTTGTTTTTGCTATCGATTCGAACAAACGGATACAGAAGAGAACAGTCTACTGGCGGAGAGAGTGGGATTCGAACCCACGGTACAGTTTCCCGCACACACGCTTTCCAAGCGTGCGCCTTAAGCCACTCGGCCATCTCTCCGGATGCTACTCTCTTGAAGGGGCAGGAGGACTTTTGCAAGCGACTGTGGGGGCAATGCCCGCCATTTCTACAAGCGATTGAAAAGGCTTAGCAATTTTACGCTTGCGCCGATGCTGCGCGGCCACCCAAAATCCTTGAACCGAAGACCGGTGAGCTGCGACGGCTGATAACGCGACAAATCGGCTGCCTGGAGGGCGACATGACGATGAACCGGACGCTGATATCTGCGATCCTCCTGTCCGCGATCACGATGGGCCAGGCCCGGCCCGCACTGGCACAAAATTGCCACCGCGAGGGTCCTGTCGTGACCTGCGATGACGGGCGGCGGGGAGTGCTGTCAGGCGACGCCATCGTCTGGCCCGACGGCACGCGATCGAGTGCATCGCCAAATCCGAGTGTCATCATCGGCAATAAATCGTCGGTCACGGTGGGACCCGGCGTGTTCGTCGGCCAGGGCAAGGGAATGGTGCCGCTGGATAACCCGAACGCGCCGAACAAGACGCGCTGTGCCATTCTCGATGGCGTGTCGTATTGCTACTAGAGCGAGATGACTTTTCGTTGAATCGTCATCTCGCTCTATCTTTTTTGTTTGAGCATGACTCCGCGCAAACGCTTCGCGTTTGTCGCGAGGGAAAACCGGTACCCACTTTTCCGGATCATGCTCTAACGCCAACCGGAATTGCCGGTTGCGGCGTGGAGCGCATCTGCATTATCGATAAATGGCACCAACTAGTTATACCGCGCGCCTGCATTGACCGAGCGAAGCGGCCACGATGCCGGCGGCTCGGCCATCGGCTGCGTCGCCGCGCCCTTGCCGCTCCGGGTCTCCTGCAGCGCCTCGACAAAATCAGCAAACCATTGCTGGATGGTATGGTTGCGAAGTCTCGCCATCATCGCTTCCCAACGCATGCGTCGTTCAGGCAGCGGCATCGAGAGCGCGAGCGCAATGGTCCGCGCCATGCCGTCGATATCGTGAGGGTTGACCAGCAACGCCGTATCCAGTTCGTTGGCCGCACCGGCGAATTTCGAAAGCACCAGAACACCGGGGTCGGCGGGGTTCTGCGCAGCGACATATTCCTTGGCGACGAGATTCATGCCGTCATGCAGGGGCGTTACGACGCCAACCTGGGCGGTGCGATAAAGTCCCGCCAGAACGGTCTGGCCAAAACCCTTGTTGAGATAGCGGATCGGGGTCCAGTCCACTTCGCCGTGGCGGCCGTTGACGTCGCTGACGAGTTTCGCGAGTTCGCTTTGCAGATTGCCGTAGGCTTCGATCGCGCCGCGCGACGGGATCGCGATCTGCAACAAGGACACCGTGCGCGCAAGCCCCGGCTGCAAGGTCCACATCCGGTCGAATGCGTTGACGCGGTTGACCAGTCCCTTGGAATAATCCAGCCGATCGACCCCGATCGCCAGCTTCTCGCCATTCAAGCTTCGCCGCAATCGCGATACGTCGGGGTGGGACACCGCCTTCGCGGCGTGGCGCGCGAATTTTTCGGGATCGATGCCGATCGGAAATACCGCGATGCGTGATCTGCCGTGATCCGACGCTACGACGCCGTCTTCGATCTCGAGGCCGAGAGAAGACGAAAGATATTCGAGGAAACTCTCGCAATCGTCCTTGGTCTGGAATCCGATCAAATCATAGGCCAGCATCGCCTCGATAAGCTCGCGATGATGCGGGACCCCTTCGATGACGGCGCGCGCCGGCCACGGCGTATGCAGGAAGAAGCCGATCGGCTGGGTCACGCCGAGATCGCGCAATTCGGCGCCAAGCGCCAGGAAATGATAATCCTGAATCCAGAACGCGGTATCCGGCTTCTTGAAGCGCAGCAGCGCTCGCGCCATGAAGGCGTTGACTTCGCGATAGGAAAGATAGTCTTCCTGCGAGGCGGAAATCAGATCGGCGCGGGAATGCAGCGCCGGCCACAATGCCGAATTGGCAAAGCCTTCATAATATCCGCCGTAATGGGCGGCCGGCAGATCCAGCATCGCCAGCGCACCTGCGCCGAGCGCTTCGATTTCGGCGAACGCTTCCTTCTGGGCGCCATCGCGGACCCGGCCGCTCGAACCGACCCAAATCGCGCCGGAATTCTCCACCACAGGCAGCAAGGCGGCTGCAAGGCCGCCCGTCATGGGTTCATTGACATTGCCGCGCGCGACGCGATTTGAAACGACGACGAGGTTCACAGAGTCCCCTCCTGATGCTTCGTTCGCCTGTTTAACAACCATTCATCAATATGGTTCCTCGTCACCATTTCAACGAAATGGAACCAAATTCAGGCGGCCCAGTGATGGAATGCGATCAAGCCGCCGAAAGAAAATTTCAGCAGACGGCCGCTCGCCGGTGAAAGTGCCCTGATCTCGTCATGCGCGCCGAACATCGCCTGAGCCCGATCATTGTCTCGCCCCAGCTTCGCCATCAATGAGACGCGAAAGCCACGCCCGCACATCGCGCGGTTCGTCGAAATGATCCGTCACGCCCGGCGCGCGTCGGCCCACCGAGAATGCGAGCCCGCCGAGATCAGGCATGATCGCAAACACCGATTCATCGGTAACGTCATCGCCGATGAAAATTGGACGACGGCCTCGAAACGGTTCGTGGATCATCAGTTCACGCACGCCCGTGGCCTTGTCGAAGCCGGATTGCTTGACCTCGCAGACGCATTTTCCGGGCAGCACTTCGATCGGCGCATTGGGCAGTTCGGCCCTGATCAGGGAGACCGCCGCATAAATCGCATTCTCCGCATGTGGCGCCAGGCGGTAGTGAAGCGCCAGCGAATAGCCCTTGTCTTCGATCAGAATCCCCGAGCTGAGCTTGGCAATGGCGGCCAGGCGGCGCTTCAACTCCTTGTCCATCGGCGGCGCATGGGTGGCCACGGCTTCGCTATCGGTGGAGATGCGCATTTCCGCGCCGTGGCCTGCGACGGCCGGAAATTGCTCGGGGGCAAAGATCAGATCGATATCGTTCAGCGACCTGCCGCTGACAAGCGCAAGCGCGCCCGAGGTCTTGTCATGCAGACGGTTGAGGGTCTCGGCCAGGCCCGGCGGCACCCACACCTCACGCGGCGTCGGCGCGAGATCGAGCAGCGTGCCGTCAATGTCGAGCAGGATGGCGTATTCGCTCAAGCGCCGCGCAAGCTCACTCGCCACCAGCTTCAACGGCGCCCTGCCCGGTTGTGACGTGTTTTCCTGCACAGGCACCTCGGCCAAATCCTGATCCACCAACCCCTGGTTCATCTCATCCTACTCCACAAAGGCGAGCGGCCGCGCGACCGATTCCAGCGTGCGGCGCTCGGCCGCGATGCAATAGCGCCAGGCGATGGCGGCGGCCGCGGCCATTAATGCCGAGCCCAGCAGATAGCCGGCAAAAACGCCGGCGCGCGAGCCGGTGTCGATCAGCGCACCGAACAGGGCCGGCCCGGCGACGCCACCAATTCCGGTTCCCACCGCATAGAAAATTGCAATCGCGAGCGCCCGCACCTCGAGCGGAAAGGTCTCGCTGACGGTGAGGTACGCGGCGCTTGCGGCGGGAGACGCACAGAAGAAAATCAGCATCCAGGCCACCGTCTGGCTCTTGGCGCTCAATACGCCGATCGCAAACAGATAGCCCGAGACCGCGAGCAGAACACCTGAGACGCCATAGGTGAACGTGATCATCGCGCGACGCCCTAACGTGTCGAACAGCCGGCCAAGCACCAGCGGTCCAAGAAAATTGCCGGCCGCGAAAGGCAGGATGTACCAGCCGACCTGGTCCGCGGCGATGTTGTAGAAATCGGTCAATACAAGCGCGAAGGTGAAGAAGATGGCGTTGTAGAAAAACGCCTGCGCGACCATCAACGCCGATCCGACCAGCGAGCGCTGCCGATAGACGGAGAACAACGTGCGCGCGACCTCGCGCAGCGGCGTACGATTCCGCATTCTCAGCTTCAGCTTTGGCCAGGCGTGTTGATGCTGATCCTGTTGCTGGTCTTGCGTGTGTCCCGTGACCGACCGCTCGATATCGCGCACGATTGCATTGGCGCGATCGGGATGACCGTGGATCACCAGCCACCGCGGGCTTTCCGGAATCCACATTCGCATCACAAACACCACAAGGCCGAGGCAGGCGCCGGTGAGATACGCAAGCCGCCAGCCGAGATCGGTGCCGACCAAATGCGGGTCCAACAGAACGATCGCGCTCACCGCACCCAGCGCCGCGCCGATCCAGAAACTGCCGTTGATCACAAGGTCGGTCCATCCGCGATAGCGCGCCGGCACCAGTTCCTGGATCGTCGAGTTGATCGCCGTGTATTCGCCGCCGATTCCGGCGCCGGTCAGAAACCGGAACAGCGCATAGCTTGCGACGCTCCAGGACAGCGCCGTCGCCGCAGTTGCCGCAAGATAGAGCGCCAGCGTGATGAAGAACAGTTTCTTGCGGCCGATCCGGTCGGTCAACCAGCCGAACCCGAGCGCGCCGAGCACCGCGCCGGCAAGATAGGCGCTGTTGGAAAACCCGACGTCGAAATTCGAAAAATGCAGTATCGGACTTTGCTTCAGCGCACCGGACAGTGCCCCCGCCAGCGTGACCTCAAGCCCGTCCAGAATCCAGGTGATTCCCAGCGCCAGCACGACGCGGGTGTGGAAGCCGCTCCAGCGCAGCGCGTCGAGCCGAAAGGGAATGCTGGTTTCAATGACGCAAGCGTCTTTCCATGTCGCAGGATTGGCCGCGGCAACCGTCAAATCGCCCTGCCGTCGCTGCAAATTCATCGAACTGAACCAATAGGGAAATCCCGGATGCAGGTGCCGTTTCAGGGTTTGCGTCCTCGCCCGTCTGGCTTTATCAACGCGTTCGCGGCATCGGAGTTCCCGCATTGCGGCAAGGGAACCGATCGCCCTCATCCCGGTTTGCGCCAAAGCGGATTGGAATTGGCATGGCCGAGCACCGGAAATCGACGTCTTCGCGCAACATTGCAGGGCGCGGGACCGTTCGGGAAAAAACGGCAAAGACGACCGGCCGGACTCCCGCAAAACGCTGGTCGCAGCGCGTAACCCGAGAGAGCAACGCGCTCGATCTGGAGCAGGGTGTCTTCACGCTGCGGGACCCAAGGCGGATCGCGGCCTCGCTCAAGCGCTCGGCGGAGCGCAGTTCGCGCCGCAAGGCGGGCGCCTATCGCTCGGCGCTCTCGATGCTGACCTTTTACATCAACCGGGCCGGCAGGAGCTTGCCGAAGACGCAGCGGGAGCGACTGGAGCGGGCCAAGATCGAGCTGAAGCGGCAGTTCGGGCGGGACAAGGGCACCGTCATTCCCCGCGCAAGCGTTTAGCGCTGAGGGCGCGACTGAAACGAGCGAACCCGGAATGCCCCGTCAAGCCGCGCGGATATTGGCCATAAAGCGGTCGAGCTCCTCGCGCAGCCGCGTGCTTTCGGTCGAAAGCGTGCGCGCCGAGTCCAGCACATTCTCCGATGCCGAGCCGGTTTCCATCGCGCCGCGATTGACCTCCATGATATTGGCGGCGGCCTCGTGCGTTCCTTCGGCGACGGTTTGAACGCTGCGCGCAATTTCCTGCGTCGCCGAGCCTTGCTCCTCCACGGCGCTCGCGATGGTCGAAGCGATGGCCGAGATCTGCGCGATGGTGCCGCCGATCTCTTTGATGGCGGCAACCGATTCCTGGGTCGCGTCCTGCATGCCGGCAATGTGCGATGATATCTCGTCGGTCGCTTTCGCGGTCTGGCTCGCGAGTGACTTGACCTCGGAGGCGACGACGGCGAACCCCCGGCCGGCGTCGCCGGCGCGGGCGGCTTCGATGGTGGCGTTGAGCGCCAACAGGTTGGTCTGCTCGGCGATTGCGGTGATCAGCTTGACCACGTCGCCGATTTGCTGCGCGGCGCGCGACAATTTGCCGATCCGTCCATCGGTCTGTTCGGCTTGAACCACCGCGGCTTCCGCGATACGGTTGGATTCCTGCACCTGTCTTCCGATCTCGTCGACGGAAGCAGAAAGCTCCTCGGTGGCCGAGGCGACCGATTGCATGTTGCCGGAGGCCTGTTCCGATGCTCCGGCGGCCTGGCTGGACAGGCTTTGCGTGCTCTCCGCGGTCCGCGTCAACGTTCCGGCAGCCGCTTCAAGCTGGACGGCCGACGCCGACACGTTGGCGACGATGGTGCCAACCGCGGCTTCGAAATCGTCGGCGAAGCGAATGAGCTCGGCGCGACGCGCCGCGGCGCTGGCTTTATTCTGCGCATCATGCTCGGCCGCTTCGCGCTCCGCCTTGGCGATCGCCTGCACCTTGAACTCTTCCACCGCGCCGGCCATCTCGCCGAGTTCATCCTTGCGGCCGAGACCGGGCAGCACGACGTCGAACTTGCCGTTGGCGAGTTCGCGCATCGCCTTGCACATCGCAATCATCGGCCGGGAAATGCCCTTGCCCAGCAGCACGGCCAGCGTACCGCCCAGCAGGAAGCCGCCGAACGCGAGCATGACCACCAGCTGTTCCGTCTCGCTGATGGTGGCGTCGGATTCGGCGTCGAGCCGTCGTTGATCGGAGAGCAGGTCGGCCTTCATCGCGCCCGAGAGCTTCATGATCTCTGCCGCGGACTCGGTCATTTCGACCGTTAACTCGTCGACCTCTTTCGAATTCGCGATCAGCTTGGTCACCGCCTGCCGATATTCTTCAAGCTGGGCTGCGGCCTCCTTGATGGCCTGCGCGACCTTTTCGTCGGTCGACGGAATCGCCTGCAGCGCGGTCTCGACGAATTTGAGACGCGCCATCGCACTGGCGGCAACCGTCTGGTCGGAATTGACGACAAAGGTGTTGGCAAGCGCCATCGCGGTCTGGAATTGGCTGGCCACCTTCTTCGCCCCGAGCGTGATCGCCGCAAGCTCGGCGTCGTCGTCGACGTTGCTCGGGAAATCGTCGAGCTTGTAGCGCAGCAAATTGCCGCTGCGCATGAGCTGGTTTTGGGTCACCAACTCGCTGTCGCGCTTGGTCTTGACGATATCGGCAAAGATCTTGGTGAAGGCGCGGAATTCCCGGGCAAGACGCGTGATCTGATTCATGCGAGCCGGGTTCGTGGTGGTCTTCATCGTCTGGTCGATGGCGACTTTCAGACCGGCTTCGGCTGTAAGCGCCGCTTTGGCGTCATCGTCCTTTCCGGTCACCACATAATATCGCGCCAGCCCACGGTACGCGATCAATTCGCGGTCGATGTTCTGGGCCAGATCGGATTCCGACACGCTGTTTCGGTAGGCCTTGACGCCCGCGGCAACGCGGTCAAATCCCAGATAGGCCATGCCCATGCTGACCGCCGAGATGGCGAGCACGAATGCGAAGCCGAGCATGATTTTTCCGAGAAATCGCAAGGTTGGGAGCCTTAGCGATATCGATTTCGGCCAGACGCGCTGTAACAACCCCACCTCAACCCCCCGTCCGTCTGAAAAACCGGCAGAATCGGGAACGCCAGCCCCGAGCCTGGCCCGAAAACCTAGAGTAGAATGGATAAGAGGTCGTAAATCCGCCGGCCCGTTCCTCGTCCCCAAGGAACGCGTTTGCGAAGGCAAGGACGGCTTACGCTGCCCGGGCCTCCGGGGTCTCGGGTGGCGCCGATATCCGCCAGTCCGGGGCCAGTTGCAGCTTGGGCTCGGTCAAGGCCTGGAGCTTCTCCAGCGTTATTCCCGCGATCATCTCGATCACAAGCAGCCCCCGCGGCGTCACATGGACCACCCGAGGTTGCTATAAATGCGTTTCACGCACACGGCTGCGGTAAGCGGGTAGGCGCAGGCCTTCAGTATACGTGACTCACCATACGTGGCTCACGGGGCCGAGAAAGGCACAATTTTGCAGCCATGATACGCAACATTGGCTCAGCGAATGGTCCCGGCGAAGCGCGGCACTCATAGGCTCCGGCGCTGACGAGGTAGGAGGCGGCGCTTGGCGAAAGGCAGACTTTCGATGGTGAGAGTCCCGCCGTTTGACGGAACGGGTTGAAGCGCAAACGCCCCAATCAAGCTTTCCTGATGGCAACAAGTCGCTACCGCGACGAAATTCCTAGTTGCAAAGTCCCGTCCCCGTGCTTCTAATCGAAACAAATAAAAACATTCCGGGAGGTAACACGCGTGTCTACAGTCAAATTGACGGTGAACGGCAAGGCTGTGTCGGCCGATGTCGAAGACCGGACCCTTCTTGTCCATCTCCTGCGCGAAAACCTGAACCTGACCGGCACCCATGTCGGCTGCGACACCAGCCAGTGCGGCGCCTGTGTCGTGCATATCGACGGCCGGGCGGTCAAGTCCTGCACGGTGCTGGTCGGACAGGCCAACGGCGCCAACATCACCACTATTGAAGGTATCTCGAAGGGCGACGAGCTGCACCCGATGCAGGCCGCCTTCCGCGACAATCACGGTCTGCAGTGCGGTTACTGCACGCCGGGCATGATCATGTCGGCGATCGATATCGTCCATCGATACGGTGGCAAGCTCGACGAGGAAACCGTCCGGCACGAACTGGAAGGCAACATTTGCCGCTGCACCGGATACCACAACATCGTCAAATCGGTGCTGGACGCCGCCGGGCGGATGAAGGTTTCGCAGGCCGCGGAATAGCAGCTCGCAAGACGCTTCGATCGCTTCAGATTTCAGACCGCCTTGTTTCGATGGAAATGGCGGGCAAACCAACTCCGGTAGGGAGAACAGGACATGGGTGTTGAAGGTATTGGCGCCAGCGTGGTGCGCAAAGAAGACCGACGTTTCATCACCGGCAAGGGTCGCTATGTCGACGACATCAAGATCGTAGGCATGACTTATGCCCAATTCATCCGCAGCCCGCACGCCCATGCCAAGGTCAAGGGCATCGAATCCTCGGCGGCGCTGAAGATGCCGGGCGTGGTCGGCGTGCTGACCGGCCAGCAGATCGTCGACGACAAGGTCGGCAATCTCATTTGCGGATGGGCGATTACATCCAAGGACGGCGCGCCGATGAAGATGGGCGCGTGGCCGGCGATGGCGCCGGACACGGTGCGCTTCGTAGGCCAGGCCGTCGCGGTCGTGATCGCCGAGACCAAGAACCAGGCCAAGGATGCGGCGGAAGCGGTTGTCGTCGATTACGAGGAACTTCCCGCCGCCGCCGACATTCGCGCGGCGATCAAGCCGGGCGCGCCGCAGCTTCACCCGGAGGCGCCGGGCAATGTGATCTACGACTGGGCGATCGGCGACGAGGCCGCCGTAAAGGACGCCTTCAGCAAGGCCGCCAACGTGGTTTCGCTGGAACTCACCAATAACCGCCTGGTGCCGAACGCGATGGAGCCGCGCGCGGCGATCGCGGACTATAACGCAGCGGAGGAGCACTACACGCTCTACACGACCTCGCAGAATCCGCACGTCGCGCGCCTCGTGCTGTCGGCGTTCTACAACATCGCCCCGGAGCACAAGCTGCGGGTCGTGGCGCCCGACGTCGGCGGCGGCTTCGGCTCGAAAATCTACATCTATCCAGAAGAAATGGTGGCGCTGTGGGCCGCCAGAAAGGTGGGACGTCCGGTGAAGTGGACCGGCGATCGCTCCGAGGCCTTCCTGACCGACGCCCACGGCCGCGATCATATCACCAAAGCGGAGATGGCGTTCGACAAGGACAACAGGATCCTGGGGCTGCGGGTGAAAACCCACGCCAATCTCGGCGCCTACATGTCGCTGTTCTCGTCGGCGGTGCCGACCTATCTCTATGCGACGCTGCTGTCGGGCCAGTACAACATCCCGGCCATCCATGCCGAGGTGATCACGGTCTACACCAATACCACGCCTGTCGACGCCTATCGCGGCGCAGGCCGCCCGGAGGCAAGCTTTCTGCTCGAACGCATGATGGAAACCGCGTCGCGGCAGTTGAAGGTCGATCCGGCGGAATTGCGCCGCAAGAACTTCATCACGCAATTCCCGCATCAGACGCCGGTGATCATGGCCTATGATATCGGCGACTTCGGCGCGTCGCTCGACGCCGCGCTGAAGGCGATCGATTACGCCGGTTTCCCCGCGCGGAAAGCGAAAGCCAAGTCTGAAGGCAAGCTGC
The DNA here is from genome assembly GCA_052143915.1 of Bradyrhizobium sp. Lineage (GTDB taxonomy): Bacteria > Pseudomonadota > Alphaproteobacteria > Rhizobiales > Xanthobacteraceae > Bradyrhizobium. The sequence continues at coordinate 47,708 of JBKQRS010000074.1, read as the reverse complement.
GCGGCATCGGCTTCTCCTGTTACATTGAGGCCTGCGGCATTGCCCCGTCCAAGGCGGTCGGCAGCCTGGGCGCCGGCGTCGGCCTGTGGGAATCCGCCGAGGTCCGCGTCAACCCGGTCGGCACCATCGAGATCCTCACCGGCTCGCATAGCCACGGCCAGGGCCACGAGACGACTTTCGCGCAGCTCGTTGCCGAACGTCTCGGCGTTCCGATCAGCCAGGTGCAGATCGTCCACGGCGATACCGACAAGGTGCAGTTCGGCATGGGCACCTATGGCTCGCGCTCGATCGCGGTCGGCGGCACGGCGATCATCAAGGCGATGGAGAAGGTCGAAGCCAAGGGCAAGAAAATCGCGGCACATCTCTTGGAAGCGTCCGAGGGCGACATCATCATCGAAAACGGCGAGTTCAAGGTCACCGGCACCGACAAGTCGATCGCGCTGCCGATGGTCGCGCTCGCCGCCTACACCGCGCACAACCTGCCCGACGGCATGGAGCCCGGCTTGAAGGAAACCGCGTTCTACGACCCCACCAACTTCACCTTCCCGGCCGGCGCCTATATCTGCGAGCTCGAGGTCGATGCCGGCACGGGCAAGACCTCCTTCGTCAATTTCGTCGCCGCCGATGATTTCGGCCGGCTGATCAATCCGATGATTGTCGAAGGCCAGGTCCATGGCGGTCTCGCCCAGGGAATAGGCCAGGCCCTGCTCGAAGGCGTGGTTTATGACAGTTCGGGCCAGCTCGTGACCGCATCGTTCATGGATTACACCATGCCGCGCGCCGACGATCTGCCGTCGTTCAAACTGAACCACACCCCGACGCTGTGCCCGGGCAATCCGTTGGGCGTCAAGGGTTGCGGCGAGGCCGGCGCGATCGGCGCATCCGCCGCCGTCATCAACGCCATCACGGATGCGATCGGCAACAACAAGCTCGAGATGCCTGCGACACCCGACCGGGTGTGGCACGCGATCCACGGCAACGCCGCATAGGAGTGTTTTCAAGCGAAGTGGAATCCGGTTCGCGTGAAGAAAACACGACAAATAGGAAATTCTGGAGATGAACCATGTACGAGACCACCTATCATCGCCCCTCCAGCATCGACGAGGCCGCGGCGCTGTTCGCAAAAGGCAAGGAGGCGAAATATCTCGCCGGCGGTCACACCCTGATTCCCGTGATGAAGCAGCGCCTGGCCGGGCCGTCCGACGTGATCGATCTCGTAGGGATCAAGGACATGGTCGGCGTCGAGGCCTCGGCGGATACGCTGACCATCAAGGCCGCGACGCCGCATTACGATGTGGCCAGTAGCGGCGCCGCGCAAAAGGCAATACCGGCGCTTGCCCATCTCGCCTCGTTGATCGGCGACCCGGCGGTACGCCATCGCGGCACGATCGGCGGCTCGATCGCCAACAACGATCCGGCCGCCGACTATCCGGCAGCCCTGCTCGCGCTCGGCGCAACCATCAAGACCAACAAGCGCTCGATCGCGGCCGATGACTTCTTCAAGGGTCTGTTCGCAACCGCACTGGCCGACGGCGAAATCATCACGCAGGTCGCGTTCCCGATTCCGGCCAAGGCAGGCTATGCCAAGTTTCCGCATCCAGCCTCGCGCTTCGCGCTGACTGGCGTATTCGCCGCCAAGGCGAAATCCGGTGACGTCCGCGCTGCGGCTACCGGCGCATCCTCGAGCGGGGTCATGCGGGTACCGGCCATCGAGGCGGCGCTGAAGGCGAACTGGTCGGCCGGCGCGCTCGACAGCATCAAGATTTCCGCGAGCGGATTGCTGAGCGATATCCACGGCTCGGCGGACTATCGCGCCAATCTGATCAAGGTGATGGCACAGCGCGCGGTGACCGCCGCGGGCTGACAGCGCCCAAACACACCATTCATGCAAGCGGCGCGCAAAGAGAGCGCGCCGCTTTGTTTTTGGTCATATTCTCCGCAAAAGGTGCTTGCTACATCGATCCCAAGACGAGACAATTTCGTCGGGAAACGCTCAGGGAATAACAACGTGCTCGACAAATCAGAGCCACCATCATCGGCCCGCGCCTCCGGCCCGCTGGCCGGATTCCGCATCGTCGAGTTCGCCGGCATCGGACCCGGACCCTTTGCCTGCATGATGCTGGCGGATATGGGCGCAGAGGTGGTCACGCTCGATCGCGTCGGCGCGAAGAAAAATCTGAAATCGGTGGCCGGACGCGGACGCAGTGTCATCGAACTCGACCTGAAGGACCAGGCCGCGATCGCGCAGGTGCTCGACCTCCTCGAACATGCCGATGCGCTGATCGAGGGCTTTCGGCCGGGGGTCATGGAGCGGCTCGGGCTCGGCCCCGAAATGGTGCAGGCGAAAAACCCGCGTCTCGTCTATGGCCGCATGACCGGCTGGGGCCAGGAAGGCCCGCTGGCGCAAGCCGCCGGCCACGACATCAACTATATCTCGGTGACCGGCGCGCTGGCCGCGATCGGACCTGCCGAAAAGCCGGTCCCGCCGCTCAACTTGGTCGGCGATTTCGGCGGCGGCGCTCTCTATCTTGTGGTTGGCGTGCTTGCCGCACTGCTGGAGGCGAAGGCCTCGGGCAAGGGACAGGTGGTGGATGCGGCGATGTGCGACGGCGCGGCCTCGCTGATGTCGATGTTCTTCGACCTGACGGCGATGGGCCGCTGGACCGAAGGGCGCGAGAGCAATTTCCTCGACGGCGGCGCGCACTTCTACGGCGTCTATGAATGCGCCTGCGGCAAATTCATTTCGATCGGCTCGATCGAGCCGCAATTCTACGCGTTGTTGCGGCAACTGGCCGGTCTTAAGGACCCAGGCTTCGAGGCACAGATGGACCGCACGGCATGGCCCACGCTCAGGCGGAAGCTGGCCGATGTCTTCAAGACCAAGACCCGCGACGAATGGTGCAAGATCATGGAAGGCACCGACGTCTGCTTCGCGCCGGTCCTGACCATGGCGGAAGCACCAGAGCATCCGCACATGGCGGCGCGAAAGATTTTCGTCAATCGCCACGGTGTCATCCAGCCCGCGCCGGCGCCGCGCTTTTCGCGCACGCCATCGGCGATCCGCGAGACCGTGACGGCGGATATCGCGAGTCTTACGAGCGAGTGGAAGGCGGGAAAGTAATCTATGCCGTCATTCCGGGATGGTCCGAAAGGACCAGACCTCAGATGTGCGATTGCACATCATAGTTCGCGCTCCCGCGCGCCCCGGAATGACTTGGGTCAGGCCGCGCCCTTCAGCGTCAGCACACCCCGGCGAATCTGGTCTTCCTCGATTGATTCGAATAGCGCCTTGAAATTGCCTTCGCCGAAGCCGTCGTCGCCTTTGCGCTGGATGAATTCGAAGAAGATCGGTCCGATGGCGTTGGCCGAAAAGATCTGCAACAGCACCTTGGTATGGCCGCCATCGACTACGCCTTCACCGTCGATGAGGATACCGTCACGCTTCAATCGCGCGACGTCCTCGCCATGATCAGGCAGTCGCGCATCGACCTTCTCGAAATAAGCGTCGGGCGGTGATGGCATGAACGGCAGGCCGGCATCGCGCAGGGTTTCCACGGTGCGGTAGATGTCTTTTGAGCCGCAGGCGATGTGCTGGATGCCCTCCCCGCGATAGACGCTGAGATATTCCTCGATCTGGCCGGATTGGCCGGCGTCCTCGTTGATCGGAATCCGGATCTTGCCGTCGGGGCTGGTCAGCGCGCGCGAGAACAGGCCGGAAGCGCGGCCCTCGATATCGAAGAAGCGGATCTGTCGGAAATTGAACAGCTTTTCATAGAAGCCGGTCCAGACATCCATGCGGCCGCGATGGACGTTGTGGGTGAGGTGATCGAGATAATGGAGGCCAGCGCCTCCCGGTCGCGGGTTTTTCGCACCCAGCCATTCGAATTCGGCGTCGTAGGCCGAACCCTTGGCGCCGTAGCGATCGACGAAATACAGCAGGCTGCCGCCGATGCCCTTGATCGCAGGGACATCGAGGGTTTTCTGCCGAGATGGAATGTCGGCGGGCTCCGCACCCAGCGACAGCGCGCGCTGATAGGCCGCCTCGGCATCGACTACCCGGAACGCCATCGACGGCGCACACGGCCCGTGGGCGGCGACAAAGGCAAGACCGTGGGTGCCGGGCTCTTCATTGACGAGATAGTTGATATCGCCCTGACGATAGACCGTGATCTTCTTGGCCCGATGACGTGCGACCGGCACATAGCCCATCAGCTTGAACAGCGCATGCAGTCGCTCTGGCTGCGAATGCGCGTATTCCACGAACTCGAAACCATCGGTGCCCATCGGATTGTCGGCGCTGACAGTGGCGGCCGGCGCGTCGTGTGGAAATGGACCCATGGCTGACTTGATCTCCCCTGATTTCGACCCATGAATAATCAGTCGCCCGGGGCGCAATGTGCATGTAAATTACCGGAATTAGCGTTACAATATGTATGGTTCGTGCACAAACATGGCAATTCTCGCATGATATCGGTTGACGCCTTCGACCTCAAAATATTGGGCGCGCTACAGGATGACGGCCGCCTTACCAACCAGCAACTGGCTGAGATCGCCGGCCTGTCGGCGTCGCAATGCTCGCGGCGGCGGATGCGGCTGGAGGAAGACAAGATGATCGCGGGCTATCACGCCGACCTCGCGAGCGAATCGCTCGGCTTTGGCGTCATCGCCTTCATTCACATTACGCTTGCAACCCATTCGCCCGACAATGCCAAGCGGTTCCGCGCGCTGGTCAACCGGGTCGACGACATCCAGGAAGCCTATTCGCTGACCGGCGACGCCGATTATCTGCTGAAGGCTGTGCTGCGCGACCTGAAAAGCCTGTCCGATATCGTCAACAACGTGCTGATGCCGCACCAGAGCGTGGCGCATGTGCGCTCCTCGATCGTGCTTGACCGGTTGAAGGAAAGCTCAAGGCTGCCGCTGAAGGGAGTGGTGCGCTAGCCATGGCCGAAATCGAGGGAGATTCGTCATTCGAATCGGGCGTCCGATTTGCGATGATCCTTTCCGCCTTGTGAGGACGCGACGATCATGGCGCTGCAACTCCGGCCGAACTGCGAATATTGCGACAAGGATCTCCCGCCCAACGCCCGGGAAGCGCGCATCTGCAGCTATGAGTGTACGTTCTGTGCGGAGTGCGTCGAGACCAAGCTCCACAATGTGTGCCCGAACTGCGGCGGCGGTTTCGTCCCACGGCCGATCAGGCCCGCAAGGGAATGGCGACCGGGCGCCTGCGTTGCCAAGCAGCCGCCGTCGGACAAGCGCGTGCATCTCAAATATGATCTCGACGACATATCAGCGCATTCCGCCCGCATCCGTCATATCCCGCCGGAAGAGCGCTGACTCGTTAGGGCCAAACTGGCTCCGCTGTCATTGCGAGGAGCACAAGCGACGAAGCAATCCAGGCTTTCTTAGCGGTTCGCCGGATTGCTTCGCTTACGCTCGCAATGACGGGGAAATCATTCCGCCGGCAGAATCGTGCCCTCGACTTCGCCGAAGCCGACGCGGTAGCCGTCGCCCTGGCACCAGCCGCGCATCACCAGCGAATCGCCATCTTCCAGAAATGTTCGCTTGATGCCACCCGACAAATCGATCGGCTCGGTGCCGTTCCAGGAAATTTCCAGCAGGCTGCCGCGCTGGCTTTTCTCCGGGCCAGAAATGGTGCCGCTCCCCAGGAGATCGCCGACATTCATGGCGCAGCCGGAGGAAGCGTGATGCACCAGTTGCTGCACCGACGACCAGTACATGTATTTGAAATTGGTGTGGCAGATATTGACCGCCTTATTCATCGATGCCGCGCGCAAACCGACGTCGAGCTGCAGGTCGTAATTGTTTGGCTGCAGCTGACGCAGATAAGGTAGCGGCTCCGGATCCTGTCGCGGGCCCTGGAGCCGGAACGGCTCCAACGCTTCGCGGCTGACCACCCACGGGCTGATCGAGGTTGCAAACGCCTTGGCCTGGAACGGTCCGAGCGGCACATATTCCCATTGCTGGATGTCGCGCGCGCTCCAGTCGTTCAACAGCACAAAACCGAAGATCATCGCCTCGGCCTGCGCTTCGGTCAGCATCTCGCCCAGCGGCGAGCCCTGCCCGACCACGGCACCCATTTCGAGTTCGAAATCGAGCCGCTTGCAGGGGCCGAAGCTCGGGGTCTCCGCATTCGGCGGCTTCAACTGGCCGCGCGGGCGGCGCACCTTGGTGCCGGAGACCACCACGGTCGACGCACGTCCGTTGTAGCCGATCGGCATATGCAGCCAGTTCGGCTGCAACGCATTGTCCTTGCCGCGGAACATGACGCCGACATTGGTGGCGTGCTCCTTCGACGAATAGAAATCGGTGTAGCCGGCCACCGCAAAAGGCAGATGCAGTTTTGCATCGGCCATCGGTACCAGTGCACGCTTTCGCAAGTGGTCGTTGTCACGCAGTTCCAGGTTGTCGTGACGCAGCAAACTCGCTGATCCGCACGCGCGTGCGCGACCACACCTTCGGCCCAAGCGCCATAAACGTGTTGAGCGACGGCGTCGAGAACACACCAAGCGGGCCGACGTCCAGCCGGCAGTCCTGTTCGAGCTCCCAGAGATCGAGCACGAAGTCGCCAATCGCGACGCCGACGCGCGGCGCAGGCAACGCTGCCGTCGAGAACACCCCATAAGGCAGATTCTGGATCGGGAAGTCGGAGGTGGCGTCAACCGGAATGAAGGAGCGAAGGGTGGGGTCGTTGGGGTGGGACAAGTTCTTATTCCTGCATATTTCGACGAATTACCGTCATTCCGGGATGGTCCGAAGGACCAGACCCGGAATCTCGAGATTCCGGGTTCGCGCTGACGCGCGCCCCGGAATGACGCCAAGACGCTAAGGCCTATTCGGATCGAACCGCTTCTCCAGCCCCTTCCAGCAATCGGCATAGTCGTCCTGCAGCGTCGAGGATTTTGCCGCATGCGCGGTGATGCGCTGCGGAAACCGCGTCTCGAACATGAAGGCCATGGTGCCGGTCAATTTCACCGGCTTCAATTCGCTGTTGCTGGCGTGATCGAACGCTTTGCGGTCGGGACCGTGCGGCAGCATCATGTTGTGCAGGCTGATGCCGCCGGGCGCGAAGCCTTGCGGTTTCGCATCGTAGACGCCGTAGATCAGCCCCATGAATTCCGACATGATGTTCATGTGATACCAGGGCGGACGGAAGGTGTTTTCCGCCACCATCCAGCGCTCCGGAAAAATGACAAAATCGATGTTCGCGGTGCCCGCGGTCTCCGACGGCGCGGTCAGCACGGTGAAGATCGATGGGTCGGGATGGTCGAAACCGATCGCGCCGACCGGCGCGAAGGTGCGCAGATCATATTTGTACGGCGCGTAGTTGCCGTGCCATGCCACCACGTCGATCGGCGAATGCGGCAATTGGGTTACGAACAGCGAGCCGCCCCATTTCACGAACAGTTCGGTCGGGGTGTCCTTGTCCTCATAGGCCGCGATGGGGGTCAGGAAATCGCGCGCGTTGGCAAGGCAGTTGGCACCGATCGGACCGCGCTCCGGCAGCGTGAAGGCGCCGCCGTAATTCTCGCAGAGATAACCGCGCGCGGGGCCGGCCGTGATCTCGACGCGAAACTTCACGCCGCGCGGGATCACCGCGATCTCGCCGGGCCCGGCGTCGATCCGGCCAAACTCGGTGACGAAGCGCAGATTGCCCTGCTGCGGCACGAACAGCATTTCGCCATCGGCGTTGTAGAAATGCTGATCGACCATCGATTTGGTGATGAGAAAGACATGCGCCGCCATGCCCGCCTGGGTATTGGCATCTCCCGCCGTGGTCATGGTCTGCACGCCCTGCAGGAAAGTCATCTCGATTCTCGGAATGGGCAGCGGATCCCAACGCAATTGCGCGACCGAAATCTCCTGCTCGTGGCATGGTGCGGTGCGCCACAGCCCGGCATCGACCTTGGCGAAGCGGCCGGAATGCTTGACCGAAGGCCTGATCCGATAGAGCCAGGAGCGTTCATTGCTGCCGCGCGGCGCGGTGAAGGGCGATCCGGACAGTTGTTCGGCATAAAGCCCGTAGGCGCAGCGTTGCGGCGAATTGCGCCCGATCGGCAGCGCGCCGGGCAGCGCCTCGCTCTCGAAACTGTTGCCGAAGCCGGACATATAGCCGGGCGTGATATTGGCGGAGCCGCGGCTGATCACATCAGGTGAGGTATTGATGTTCATGTCATCCTCCTTGCAAGGCCGCCCACATGTCCCGGTCGCGCTTGTCGGTCCAGATCACGGGGTCGTCGATCCCCGCGGCTTCGTCGAAGGCGCGCGAGACATTGAACGGCAGGCAGTGCTCGTAGATCGCGAAGCTTGAAAACTTCGGGTCCATCACTTCGCGCGCTGCCGCCATCGTTTCCTTGAGGTTGCGGCCCTTGGCGACCGCCGCTTCCGCCGCGCCATAGAGCGTGGTGACGAAATCCCGCGTCATCGCAATCGCCTGGCGCCCGGTCGCGATGCCCTTCAGCGCATCGCCACGGCCGGGCGCAATCGCCTTGGGATTGAAGGCGCGAATTTCATTCAGCGTCGCCGGCCATTCGCGCAAATGCGCGTCGCCGCAGTAACAAGCCGAATGATACTCGATCAGGTCGCCGGAAAACATCACTTCCGCATCCGGCACCCAGGCCACGATATCGCCGGAGGTATGTCCCGCGCCGAGCTGCATCAATCGCACCTCGCGCTTTCCGAGGTAAATCGACATGTCGCCTTCGAAGGTCAGCGTCGGCCAGGTCAAGCCGGGAATGCTTTGCGCATCCTGAAACAGCCGGGGAAACCGGCCATATTCGGAATCCCAGTCCTGCTGGCCGCGCTCTTCGATCAGCCGGTAGGTTTCCTGCGAGGCGATCACGGCTTGCGCGTGATAGGCCGATGCGCCGAGCACCCGTACCGCGTGATAATGCGACAGCACCACATATTTGATCGGTTTGTCGGTGACGGTGCGCACCCGTTCGATCACCTTGTTGGCCATCGCCGGCGTCGCCTGCGCGTCGAACACGATGCAGCCGTCGTCGCCGACGATGACAGCCGAATTGGGATCACCCTCCGCGGTGAAGGCATAGAGATCGGTCCCGATCTCGGAGAAGGTGATCTTCTTCTCGGCCATATCTGTCGTCGATGCGAAACCCTTAGCCATCAATTCCATTCCCTTTGCGTTACTGCTTCTGTCATTGTTGCTGCTGCTGTTGCTGGCCGGCTTCCACCATCCGCCGTTGCGCCAGCGCGATCGCCTCGCGCAGCACGCCGAGATCGCCGATATGGTTGGCCAGGATCAGAACCAGGGCCGCATCGAGATCGGCGCTCTGCTCGTCGCTCAATCCGCGATGCGCCTCGACGATGGCGCGAAACGCGTCGTCCGGCTTGGCGAAATTCGAACGGGTCGACAATGCCATTGCTAACCTCAGTGGTGTGAACCTCAGTTGTTGCCTGCAGCGCGCGCCAGCGCGGCATCAAGCGCTGTTCGTGTCGGATGCCGAAAACGTGCCGCGACATAGCCGTCGGGCCGCAACAGATAGGCGGTGCCAGGTTCCGCATCGTAGCGGGCAGCCGCAAGCCCCGCCGAATCGGAAAAGCCGCCCTCGCCGCCGACGCGGATCACGCCGATGCCTTCGGGAGGATCGACCGCCGCGCCGTTGCTGAACTCAAGCAAGGTGAACCGCGTTCCTGACTTTATGAAGGCGTCAGTCAGATAGCCGCGTTCGCCGACGGGCGCGGTGACCGGCGCATCGAGCATGGAGGCTCCGGGCGGCGGCCCACCGTGCCAGGCGTCGCGATCGGCGGTCGAAAGGGGTGACTCATAGATCGAGGGAACCGAGAGGCGTCCGCCATTGACCATGCGCTTGCCGAATTCCGTTTCCTTGGCGAGCGACAGCACCGCCTTGCGCAACCGCGCCTCCTGGCGCGTGCTGGGTGCCATGAAATCGGTCGATCGCGTCGATTCCCGGATGTTCTCGTCGGCCGCAGCACTGCGCTCGGCGTGGTAGCTTTCGAGCAAGGTCTCCGGCGAGGTCTTCCTCAGCACGCGGTCCAGTTTCCAGGCAAGGTTCTCCGCATCCTCCAGACCGGAATTGGCGCCGCGGGCACCGAACGGCGAGACCTGATGTGCGGCGTCGCCGGCAAAGATCACGCGGCCGTGGATGAATTTATCCATGCGGCGGCACTGGAACTTGTAGAGCGAGATCCACTCGAAATCGAAGTTGTTGTGGCCGAGCATGCGCGCGATCCGCGGCCGCACGTTCTCGGGTCTTTTCTCGGCCACCGGATCCGCATCCGGATTAAGCTGCAGGTCGATACGCCAGATGTCGTCCGGCTGCTTGTGCAGCAACGCGGATCGCCCGGCATGGAACGGCGGGTCGAACCAGAACCAGCGTTCGGTCGGAAATTCTGCGGTCATCCTGACGTCGGCGATCAGGAACTGATCCTCGAAGACTTTTCCGGAAAATTCCGCACCCACCATTTGCCGCAGCGACGATCGGGCACCGTCGCAGGCCACCACGTAGTTCGCGCCGATCCGGTACGGTCCATCCGGCGTCTCGATCGTCAGGATCGCCTGGTCGTTGCGGCTCTCCAGGGCGATCACCTTGTTGCGCCAGCGCAGGTCGACGCCCGCGAGCTCCCGCACGCGATCCACCAGATAGGCCTCGGCATAGAATTGCTGGAGATTGATGAAGGCCGGCCGCTTGTGGCCCTGCTCCGGCAACAGATCGAATTGATAAAGCTGCGAGGCGCCATGGAAGATCTTGCCGACGCTCCACACCACGCCCTTGTCGACCATGCGCTGACCAATGCCGAGCCGATCCCAGAATTCGAGCGAGCGCTTCGAGAAGCAGATTGCGCGCGAACCCTCGCCGATCCGGTCGGCGTCGTCGAGCAGCACGACGCCCTGGCCACGCTGCGCCAGATCGATCGCTAGCGACAGCCCGACCGGCCCGGCGCCAACCACCACGACCGGATATTGAGAAATGTTGCCGCCGGTCCGGTCCTGATCGGCGTGGCGGCGATAACCGAACTGGGCCGCCGACTGGACCCTGGATGACTGGAACCCGGACTGCGCCATGCTCGCATTGCTCTGGTAAAGGGAACGGCGGCCTTGCCAATTAGTCGCAATTGCAACTATCTTAAACAACCGGCGTGCTTCCGCGTCAACTCCCATCGGAGGACTTTTTGGCCAGACTCGACCTGTTCAAATTTGTGCCGTTCCGCCTGAACCGGCTGGCGGCCGAGGTTTCTTCCGCGCTGTCCAGTGAGTACCAGGCGCGCTACGGGCTGGATATCCCGGAATGGCGGGTGCTGGCGACGCTGGGGTTCCGCAACGCAGCCTGCAGCGCGCAATACATTGCGCACTGCACGCGGACGCACAAATCCACCATCAGCCGCGCGGTCACCGCGCTGATGACGCGGCAGCTGGTGGAACGGGTCGAGAATAAGGACGACCGCCGCGAGTTCGCCCTGCGGATGACGCGGAAGGGAAGAGCGCTGTACGAGAAGCTGATTCCCGGCCTCCTGCGGAAGGAGCTGGAGATCATGTCTTGTCTCACCGCGAGCGAGCGAAAAGATTTCGCGCGTATGCTCGGCAAGATCGAGGGCAGCCTCGATCTCGTGCAGACCAGTGAGGAAGCGCGCAAGGTGGGCGGCTATTGAGGCGTTACCTCATGGTGAGGAGCGCGCTACCGCGCGTGTTCCTCGGGATGAGGCCAAACCCCAGCCGCTCACGTCGCCGCCGTCAGCACGATCTCCACGATATGCGGCGGCTCGAGAGCGACGCCGATGCAGGCCCGCATCGGCGGATTTCCTTTGTCGACCCATTCGTCCCAGGCGCGGTTCATCTCGCTTTTCCGCGTCATGTCGGTGATGTAGACGATGGCCGACAGTATCTTGCTCTTGTCGGTCCCGCACAGCGCCAGGCTTTCATCGATGCGCGCAAGCGCTTTGGCGCTCTGCTCGTACATCGAGGAGGTGACCGGATCGGGCGCGACCGCCACCGTGAACACGAGGTCGTCGTGAACGACGGCGCGGCTGCGCGTTGCCGTCAGGCCGGGAAAACGTTTGATCATGGCGGGCTCGCCTCCGTCGAGATGTTTCGCGATCACCGGGAAATAGGCGCCGCCTGAACCGGCATCACATGAAGCCGATGGTCTTGTACGCCGTCATCTCGCGAGCCTATTTCGCGAAGGAACGCGACGGTGCCTTGTGCAGGGCGAAGGCATCGACCTTGTCGCTGGCGCGCGGGTAGATCGCGGCAACCAAGGGATCGTGGCCGGGGATGATGCGATCGGGATGACCGGCGAGCCGCTCGACGATTTCCCAGCCCTGGCACATGTCGCCGATATTGTAGACGATTGGAAACGGACTGCGGCGATGCAGATTGCCAAAGTAGTGCGCCGCATCCGACGCCAGCACCACCGGCCCTCGCGCGGTCTCGACCCGCACCACCTGCAGCCCGTCGGAATGGCCGCCGACGCGGTGCACGGTGATGCCGGGCGCGACCTCGCCATCGCCGGAATGAAAGGTCACGCGCTCGCTGTAGACGTGGCGAACCATCAACGTCACATGCTCGACCGAAAATGGATGACGCAGGGCGCCAAAACACATGCAGCGCCCGGTGGCGTAGCTCATTTCACGGTCCTGCAGATGAAATCGCGCGCTCGGAAACAGGTCGAGATTGCCGGCGTGGTCGTAATGCATATGGGTGACGACGACGTCCTTGATCGCGTCGGCGCTAACGCCGAAGCGCGCCAGCGCATCCACCGGGTTAAGCGTGAGCTTGCGGTTGCGTAGCTCCGCTTCCACCGCATTGAAGCCGGTATCGACCAGAATATCGCGGCCGCCGCCCCGGACCAGCCAGACGAAGTAATCGAGGTCTGACGCCATGGTCTCGTGGGGGTCCGGCGAGAGGTAATTCATATGGGGGGTGCGCGGCGACATCGTCGCATAGCGGAGCGCGTAGATTTCGTAGGCGTTTTCCATCGGTCGACTTTTTGGCTTGATTGGCTGGCCGCACCAAGCCACCGCCCTGTCAAAAGGTCAAACCCCTAACGGTTCATGCCGGGCATATGAAAATGCCCCCCCGTCCGCAAGGTGTCTCGGCAATGACCCCGTCAAGCGCCCTGTTTCACGCGGCTGCAACATATGCCGCCGGCCCTGCCGCCCAATGCCGCGAGGCCGGTCGTGGCGGCCGGCACGGTGAGGTGTGGCGCGCAAGCCTGTCGCGGTTAATCGCCGCGGTCATTTGCGGCGTTCGCAGACGGTTGACAGCGCTGGCGGGGCCGGTTTGATAATGCGATTTTCGTGGGGTAAGGTCGCCGAGGCGTGGGGCTGGGATCGGCGCCTTTTTTGGCTGGACTGACGTCGCATGAAAATCCGCCTTGCACTGATTGCTATTTTGGTGTCGTCGATCGCGCCGATTTGCCCGTCGGCCGCGATCGCCGCCGACCGATTTGCCCTCGTCATCGGCAACGCGAAATATCCCGACGCGGACGCGCCTTTGAAGGAGCCCATCAACGACGCCCGCGACGTCGCCGACGAACTCAAGCGCGATGGCTTCACCGTCGATGTCGGCGAGAATCTGACCGGCGACGGAATGCGCAAGGCTTTCGAGCGGCTTTATGGTCACATCAAGCCCGGCACCGTTGCGCTGATCTTCTTCAGCGGCTTTGGCGTCCAGTCCAACCGCCAAAGCTACATGATTCCGGTCGATGCACAGATCTGGACCGAGCCGGACGTCCGCCGCGACGGCTTCAGCCTGGAGCTGGTGCTGGGCGAAATCAATAACCGCGGCGCCGGCGTCAAGATTGCTCTGATCGATGCCTCCAGGCGCAATCCATTCGAGCGCCGGTTCCGCAGCTTCTCCGCCGGCCTTGCACCGGTGATTGCACCGAACGGTACGCTGGTGATGTATTCGGCGGCGCTCAGCTCGGTAATCTCCGACAATGGCGGCGATCACAGCCTGTTCGTGCAGGAACTGCTGAAGGAGATCCGTGTTCCCGACCTGATGGCGGAGGAGACGCTGAACCGGACCCGTGTCGGCGTCACCCGCGCATCGCGCGGTGAGCAGGTACCCTGGATTTCATCATCGCTGGCCGAGGATTTTTCGTTCATCCCAGGCGCGCGGCCACCCGGTCCGATGGCAACACTTCCGCAGCCCCAGCTTCCCGAACCTACGCCGCCACCGCAGCAGCCGCGCTACGAGCCGCCACCGCTGTCACCATTGCCACCGCTGCCACCGCCGCCGAAGGCCGAAACCCCTGTCCTGCCATCGCCCGACAAGCCGGCGCAGAACCCGCCAAGCAACGACGGGACGCCGCCACAGCCGGCGCTCGCCGATGACCCGACCATCAAGAAGCTGACCGAAAGGCTCATCGAAAATCCCGACGATGCGGGGGCGCTCTACCGGCGCGGGCAAGTCTATGCCAGCAAGGGGGCCTATAGCCTTGCGATCAAGGATTTCGACGACTCAATCCGGCTCAATCCGAAAGACGTCGAAGCCTATAACAACCGCTGCTGGACCCGCACCATCATCGGCGACCTGCAGTCGGCGCTGAGGGATTGCAACGAAGCGCTCCGGATGCGCCCGAACTTTGTCGATGCCCTCGATAGCCGTGGCCTTGTCAACCTGAAGAGCGGGCAGACCAAGAACGCGATCGCCGATTTCGACGCCGCCCTGAAGATCAATCCGCGCCTGACGTCGTCGCTGTACGGGCGGGGTCTCGCCAAGCAGCGCAACGGAGCGGTTGCGGAGGGTGATGTGGACATCGCCAATGCGAAGGCCATGGACCCGAATATCGTCAAGGAATTCGCGGGTTACGGGGTGCGTTGACGATAATTTGAGTTGAAGGGCGGGCGCCGCTGCGAACCCCGAGGCAGCCGGCAGAGACAAAGAGGAAAGGCGCCGCGGCCGATTTGGGTTGAACCTGGATTAACCTCGACCCCCGGCTGATTGGCAAATCCATTGGAACCGCGCAACGGTGCGCAGGAGGGACTGGCTATGTCGAACATTTCTGGAAGGAGAAGTCTGACTGCGATCCTTTCGCTTTTTACGATCGGCGCCGCGCTCTCGATCGGTGTCGCCAGGGCCGCCGATGATGTCACCGAGGATCAGATCTTGCGGGCGCTGGCGCCGGCGAAGAAGCCCCTGACCAGGGGCCTGTCGACCGGCCCGCAGACCCAGACCGATCCGGCAGCGGCCGCCGCGGAGGGTAAATTCGTGCAGACGCTGCGCAACCGGCCGACGCGCTCGCTCTCGGTCACCGAGCGCGAAGAAATCGCCACCATCGTCAAGGACAAGCCGAAGATCGATCTTGAAATCAATTTCGACTACAACTCGGCCGACATCAGCGCCAGGTCGCTGCCGTCGGTGCAGGCTTTGGGACGGGCGCTTTCCAATCCCGATCTGAAGGGCTCGACCTTCGTCGTTGCGGGTCATACCGACGCCGCCGGCGGCGAGGCCTACAATCAGGATCTTTCGGAGCGGCGCGCCGACTCGATCAAGCGCTATCTGGTCGACAAATTCGGCATTGCCGGCACCGACCTCGTGACCGTCGGATATGGCAAGACCAAGCTCAAGGACCCGGCCAACCCGCTGGCCGAAGTGAACCGCCGCGTCCAGGTCGTGAACATGGAAAACAAGGCCACCGCGTCCAAGTAAACGGTGATGGTCCGGGTAAAGTCTTATAATCTAACCGCGTCCCGCGGCCCTGCGGGACGCTTTTGTCTGTCATACTCTCCCTCGTTCCGGGTTGCGGAGCCTTTCATCGGGCCGGCCAAAGGTCGGACCCGTTGGCATCGTCCCGGAATGATGGTTTCAAGACTTTAGGTCTGGATTGATCCCGCGATGACGCTTTCCGAATATCTCAAGCCTGCATTAGCGGTGGCCTTTTTCGCGGTCCTTGGCGGTGCCTGGTACTGGTTTGAGCACCGTTCCCGCCCCGAGGAGAAGGAAACGCCCGGCAACGCCTTGGTCATCGTCACGAAATCCACCAATGCCTGCTTCTCCGACCTGGTGCGGGTCACCGGATTTGTCGTGCCGCGCCGCGAAGCGGTGGTCGGGGTCGATCAGGAGGGATCCAAGGTTTCCGATCTGATGGTCCGCGAAGGCGAGATGGTCACCGACAATCAGGAGCTGGCGCGGTTGACCCCGCCACCGGCGCAACCGGGAGCGTCGAGTGGGCGGCCCGCCTCGCCGACGTCGCTGCGCGCGCCGGCCGCAGGCCTCCTTACCAAGGTCAACACCATCGTCGGCGCGCCGGCTTCGCCCCAGGCGGGGCCGATGTTCCGGATCGCCGTCAATAACGAAATCGACCTCGATGCCGAGGTGCCCGCCGTCCACATGATGAAACTCAATCCCGGCGCGACGGTGCGGATCAGCCGCGACAACGGGCCGGATATCGTCGGACGCGTCAGGCTGGTTTCACCGCAGATCGATCGCGCTACCCAGCTCGGCCATGTCAGGATTACCCTGACCAACAGTCCCTCGCTCAAGATCGGCATGTTCGCCCAGGCCTCTATCGACGCCAAGCGCAGCTGCGGGGTCGCGATCCCCCGCACCGCCATTGACCATCTGACCGTTCAGGTGGTCAAAGGGAACACGGTTGAGACACGAAAAGTTCGGGTCGGACTGGTGTCCGACACGTCAACGGAAATCCTTGAGGGCCTCGACGTCGGCGAAATCGTCGTGGCCGATGCTGGCTCTTCGCTGCATGATGGCGACCAGATCAAGACCATGTTCGCCGAGGAACTCGATCGCACGCGGGTACGCTGATGGCTCTGAATATCTCGGCATGGTCGATCCGGAATCCGCTTCCCTCCGTCGTGTTTTCGATCATCCTCTTGGTGCTCGGCTGGGTCAGCTTTACCAAGCTCGCGGTGACGCGGCTGCCGAGCGCCGACATCCCCGTGATCTCGGTTGCGGTCTCGCAATTCGGCGCGGCGCCGGCCGAACTTGAAGCGCAAGTCACCAAGACCATCGAAGACGGCGTGTCGGGCGTCGAGGGCGTGCGGCACATTTCATCGTCGATCACCGACGGGTTGTCGCTGACGACGATCCAGTTCGCGCTTGAGACCAATACCGACCGCGCGCTGAACGATGTCAAGGACGCGGTCACGCGGGTGCGCGCCAACCTGCCGCAGAACGTCAACGAGCCCCTGATCCAGCGCGTCGACGTCATCGGCCTGCCGATCGTCACCTATGCCGCGATCTCGCCCGGCAAGACGCCCGAGCAACTGTCCTATTTCGTCGACGACGTCGTCAAGCGCGCGCTGCAGGGCGTCCGCAATGTCGCCCAGGTCGAGCGTATCGGCGGCGTCGAGCGCGAGATTCTCGTCTCGCTCGATCCCGACCGGCTGCAGGCTGCAGGGCTCACTGCGGTCGATGTCAGCCACCGCCTGCGCGGCACCAATGTCGATCTCGCCGGCGGCCGGGCCGAAATCGGAAAGAACGACCAGGCCATCCGCACGCTCGCCGGCGCCAAGAGCCTCAACGATCTCGCCGGAACCATGATCAGCCTGCCGAGCGGCGGCGAGGTGCGCCTCGACGATCTCGGTACCGTCACCGACACCATCGCCGACCGCCGAACCTTCGCACGCTTCAACGGCGAGCCGGTGGTGGCGCTCGGCATCAAACGCTCCAAGGGCGCCAGCGACGTGGTGGTCGCCGCCGCCGTGCAGAAGCGCATCGATGCCTTGAAAATTGCCCACCCCGACGTCGACCTCAAGCTGATCGACACGTCAGTGGAATTCACCAAAGGAAATTACGAAGCGGCGATCTCGACCCTGTTCGAAGGCGCCATTCTCGCCGTCATCATCGTGCTCTTGTTCCTGCGCGATATCAGGGCCACCATCATCGCCGCGATCTCGCTGCCGCTGTCGATCTTCCCGGCGTTCTGGGCGATGGACATTCTGGGATTTTCGCTGAACCTCGTCAGCTTCCTCGCCATCACGCTATCGACCGGCATTCTCGTCGATGATGCCATCGTCGAGATCGAGAACATCGTGCGCCACATGCGGATGGGCAAGTCGCCCTATCGCGCCGCCCTTGAAGCCGCCGACGAAATCGGCCTTGCCGTAATCGCGATTTCGCTGACCATCATCGCGATCTTCGCGCCCGCGAGCTTCATGTCCGGGATCGCCGGGCAATTCTTCAAGCAGTTCGGCATCACGGTTTCAGTGCAGGTGTTCTTCTCGCTGCTCGCCGCGCGCTTCGTCACGCCGGTGCTCGCCGCCTATTTCCTCAAAGATCATCCGCACGACGACCCACCGCCGGGACGCGTGTTGCAGACTTATACGCGGCTCGTGACCTGGTCGGTGAAGCACTATCTCATCACCGTGCTGATCGGCTTTGGCATCTTCGCGGCCTCGATCTGGAGCATCACGCTGCTGCCGCAAGGCTTCCTGCCCGCGCAGGATACCGCGCGCTCGCTGTTGGCGATGGAGCTGCCGCCCGGCTCGCAGCTCGCCTATACCGAGAAGGTCACCGAGGAAATTGTTGCGCGCCTGCGCAAGCGCCCCGAGGTCAGGAGCGTATTCGTCGATGGCGGGCGGGTGCCGCCGGGGACGTTCGAGGTGCGCCGCGCCGCGCTGATCATCAACTACACGCCGAAGACCGAACGCAAGATCACCCAGCGCGAGCTCGAGCTTGAGATCAGCCAGGAGCTCGAAAACGTTCCCGACATCCGGTTCTGGTTCCTTGACGAAAACGGCCTGCGCGCGATCTCGCTGGTCGTCACCGGCGTCGACAGCAATATCGTCAGCAATGTCGCCAGCGAACTGGCCAACCAGATGAAGCGGATTCCGCTGATCGCCAATGTGATCTCCGAAACCTCGCTCGACCGGCCGGAGCTCCGCATCCAGCCGCGGGCGGATCTGGCCGCGCGGCTTGGCGTCTCCACCGAAAGCCTGTCGGAAACCATTCGCGTCGCCACCATCGGCGACGTCGGCCCGGCGCTCGCCAAATTCGATGCCGGCGACCGGCAGGTGCCGATCCGCGTCCAGCTCGAGGACGGCGCGCGCGGCAACCTTCAGGTTCTCGACCAGCTGCGCGTGCCGCTCGGCGGCGGCCGCGGCGGCGTGCCGCTGTCTGTCGTCGCGGACATCAAGCTCGACCAGGGTCCGACCAGCATCAACCGCTATGACCGGGAACGTCAGGCCACCGTGGCGGCCGACCTCGTCGGCACCGCCGCGCTCGGCGACGCCACCAAGAAGATCTACGACCTGCCGGTCATGAAGAGCCTGCCCAAGGGCGTGACGGTGAACCCGTCGGGCGATGCCGAAAGCCTCAACGAATTGTCGGCGGGCTTTGCCACCGCGATCACCGCAGGCCTGATGATGGTTTACGCGGTGCTGGTACTGCTGTTTGGAACCTTCCTGCAGCCGATCACCATCCTGTTCTCGCTGCCGCTTTCGATCGGCGGCGCGATCGTGGCGCTGCTCGTGACCGGCAAGCAGCTCACCACGCCGGTCTGGATCGGCATCCTGATGCTGATGGGCATCGTGACCAAGAACGCCATCATGCTGGTGGAATTCGCGGTCGAATCGATGCGCGAAGGCGTGGCCCGCGACGAAGCGATCATCGACGCCGGCATGAAGCGCGCCCGTCCCATCGTCATGACCACCATCGCCATGGCCGCCGGCATGATGCCCTCGGCGCTGGCGTTCGGCGCCGGCGGTGAATTCCGCTCGCCGATGGCGCTCGCCGTGATCGGTGGCCTGGTATTCTCCACCGTCCTGTCGCTGGTGTTCGTGCCCGCGATGTTCATGATGATGGACGATATCGGTGCGCTGATCTGGCGCTTTGGCCGGAAGCTGCTGGCATCCGGTGGCGACAGCGAGCATGCGGCGCAGGCGGACCACAGCGCCGATCACAAACCGCCGCCGAGCATCGTGCACTCGCCGGCCGCGGAGTGAGAGGCGCAAACCGGCCCTGCTTCCGAACGCGAAGCGGCTCCTTGATCGTCCCCTACTCGTTCCGCGCCACCGCCGTCAGCTTGGTCATGTTCTGCAACAGAATGCGGCCGCGCTGCAGGTCCAGAATGCCGTCCTTGCGCCAGAGCTGCAGCTGGCGGTTGACGCTTTCGCGCGCGGCGCCGACGAACACGCCCAACTGCTCCTGCGAGATATGCACCTCGGAGCCGAAATCGGACGCCAGCGCGCACAGCCTTCGCGCGAGGCGAACCGGCAGGGGCTGCAGCACCGATTCCTCCATCCGCTCGCTCATCCAGCGGATGCGCTGGCACAACAGCATGATCAGCTTGACCGCGACGCGCGGCTCGCGTTCCAGAAAACTCAAAAAATCCTCTCGCCGCAGCACGAACAATTCGGTCGGCTCGCCGGCGGCCGCGTCCGCGGTGCGGCTCTGGCCGTCGAGCACCGCGACTTCGCCGAAGAGATCGCCGGGCCCGAGGAAATTCAGCGTCAGCCGGCTGCCGTCGGAGGCACCGGTCTCGATCCGGATCTGGCCGCGGCGGACCCCGAACAGGGCGTCGCCGGGATCGCCCTTCTGAAACAGCATCTCGCCGACATCGAGGTGCTGGGTATGGCAAAGCGCCGAGATCCGCTGCAATTCGTCGGCGCCGAGATCCGCAAACATCGGATTCATCTTCAGGATGACCGCAAATTCGGCCTGTTTGCTCATTGCAATACCTTCCAACAACCGAGCCCTTGCGGTCCGCAGGTCGCCCGGCCGGAAGTGTGTCATAAGTCACATACCTTTGCAGCACCCCCGGATTATTTTTGGCGGCTTTGAGCCGTCTCCCTTTTCCGGGATAGACTTGAAGAAAAGGCCTTGCCGGACCAATGGCCTGGCCAAACCCGATGCTGGTATCCGGTCTGGAAGATCGACATGAAAGCCTTGAAGATCGCAGGCAGCGCCATCGCTGCCATCATCGTTGCCGCAGCGCTCCTGCTGATCGTCGGAATCCCCTCGGGCTTCCTGACCTCGGCGATCCAGGACCGCGTCGAGCGCCAAACCGGATACCGGCTGACCATTGCGGGCTCGACCAGGATCGGCCTGTGGCCGTCCTTGAACGTGACGCTGAATGACGTGACGCTCGAGGGGCCCAAGGACCGCGACGCCAGCAACCGCCTCACCGTCGGCAGCATCCAGGCCGACATCACGCTTGGCAGCGTGTGGTCGGGCCGGCCCGAGATCACCGAACTCACGATCATCCGCCCCGTTCTCAGCGTGCCGCTGCTGCGCGAACGCCTCGCCGCGCCCAAAGCGGCTTCCTCCAACCCCGCGGCATCCTCGCACGCGGCCGGTTCCGACGCGCCCGGAATCGAACGCATCACGGTGACCGACGGCACGGTGATGTTTTCCAACCTGCGCGACCGCGTCGAAAACCGCATCGAAGGCATCAGCGCCAATGCCGTTGTCGGCGCCGATCGCAAAATCAAGGTCACCGGCAGCGCGCAAGCCAGCGGGCATCCGCTGAAATTCGACATCAAGGCCACAGTGCCCGCGCCACCGCTGGAGCGGCAGAACGTTCCGGTCGAACTGACGCTCGACGCACCCGGCGTGTTGCAGGCGCCGTTGTCGAGCAAGGCCGAAGTCCGGCTCAACGGTTCGGTCGTCATGATCAACGGCCTGTCCGGCACCATCGGCGACGGCGCGTTCAACGGATGGGCATCGGTCGATATCGCAAGCAAGCCGCTGGTGAAACTCGATCTCGACTTCCAGCGGCTCGACATCGCCGCCGCGCCGGCCGCACCACCGGATTCGCAAAGCCCTTCGCAGCTTGCTTCGCAATCTTCCTCCCAATCCTGGAGCAACGCCACCATCGACCTCACCGGACTTAATTATGTCGACGCCCAGGTCCGGGTCTCGGCCGCCGCACTCAATATCGGAAGTGCCCGTTTTGCGCCCGCCGCGATCGACGCCACGCTCGCCGGCGGCATTCTCAAATGCGCGATCTCGAATCTCGGCGCCTATGGCGGTCAGGCCAGCGGCGAAGTCGACATCGACGTCTCCGGCGGCACGCCAGCCTATGTGATGCGCAGCGATCTCGTCGGCGTGCGCGCCTTGCCGCTGCTGCGCAGCGCCGCCGGCTTCGACAAGCTCGACGGCAAGATGCAGGCGAAGATCACGGTGCGCTCCAATGGCCTGAGCCAGCGCGCGATCATGTCGAACCTCAGCGGCACCGTGTTTGCGAATTTCCAGGACGGCGCGATCGAAGGCCTCAACGTCGCGCAGATGATCCGCTCGCTGACCTCGAACCCGCTGTCGGGTTGGCAGGAAAAACGGGATCAGACCACCGACCTCACTCAGTTGTCGGCCTCGTTCCGCATCGAGAAGGGCCAGGCCACCACCGCCGATCTCAATTTGGTCGGCCCGCTGGTCAAGATGACCGGGGCGGGAACGATCGACCTCGGCACCAAGATGCTGGCGTTCCGGGTCGAGCCGAAGCTCGTGATGACCACCGAGGGCCAGGGCCGCGCCGCCGACCCGGTCGGCTTCGGCATTCCGGTGGTGATCGACGGGCCCTGGGCCGAGCCGCGCATCTATCCCGACATGGCCGGCATGCTGGACAATCCGGATGCGGCCTATGCCAAGCTCAAGGAGATGGGCAAGGGCCTGTTCGGGCCGGGCGGGCTCGGCGGATTGGGCGGCAGCGGTTCGAGCGGCGGCGGATTGCCCGATACGCTCGGCGGCAAGCTCGGCGAGACGCTCGGCAATTTGCTGCAGCAGGGGTTGGGCCAGGGTCTTAATCAAGGTGCCAATCAAGGTTCCAGTCAGGGCCGCAGCCAGAGCCGCAGCCTGCCGCCGCAGCCGGCCTCCCCGCCGCCCACCGCCCAGACGGCGCCGGGCGATCCCCCGCCGCAAGCCCAGCAGGACAGCCAGCCGATGAACGACGTGCTGCGGCAGCTGTTCAACCGGTGAGAAGCATTGGCTAGGGCGCCGAACGGCCTCATGGTTCGAGACGCGCGGCGCTGCCGCGCTCCTCACCGTGAGGGTCTTGCCGGACCTCATCCTGAGGAGGCGCGAAGCGCCGTCTCGAAGGATGAAGCTACCGCCCTCAAATAGGGCTAACCACGCCTATGGACCCCCGGCCTTACCCCCTCGAAACGTGCTAAACAGCTCATGGCTGACGACAATTGATGCGCGCACCTGAAGGAGGGGTCGCGCGTGAGGGTCTGGATGATCGGGGTCAAGGACAGAAGCTGGTTCCTGCGCGAGGGCCTGTTCGCCAAATACGTCACGGCGCTGGTCGGGCTCGTGGTGTTCGTGCTCGCGGTCAACGGCGCGATGGAGACCTGGATCAACTACCGCGCCACCAAGTCCAGCCTCACCGACGCCATGGGCGAGAAGGCGGAGGCGACCGCCCGGCGGATCGAGCAGTCGGTCGCCGACCTCGAACGGCAGATCAGCTGGGTGACGCGGGCGAGTGCCAAGACCACCGCCGATCACTACGCCGATTACGCCCAGCTGTTGAAACAGGCGCCGGCCGTCTCTCAGCTGTCTTATCTCGACGGCTATGGCCGCGAGCAGCTTCGGCTGTCGCGCACCGCGATTTCCGTCGAGAGCAAGGCGGACTTCTCCCGCGATATCAGATTCACCTACACCGTCGGCAAGAGCGTCAGCTACGCGCCGGCGTTCTTCCGGGATTCCCGGCCCTTGATGTCGATCTCGGTGGCGCATTCCGGCTTCAATGCCGGCGTGACTGTCGCCGAAATCGATCTGCGCTTCCTCTCCGACTTCCTCGGCGACGCCCAGGTCGGCAGGTCGACCTTCGCCTATGTGGTCGACCCGCATGGTCAAGTGCTGGCGAGTTCGAGCAAGGGTCCTGACGTGGGCAGGTTCCTCGCAGGCACCCCGCAGGTCGACGCCGTGATCACGGCGGGGGGCGCGGCGCCGGCCTCGGGCAAGGACATCGACGGCCACGCCGTCCTGACAGCGGCGAGCGCGGTGCCGAAACTCGGCTGGTACGTGTTCTTCGAACAGCCGACCGCGCAGGCGCTGGCGCCGATCCGGGACCAGCTGGTGCGCGGCGCGCTTCTGATCGCGCTCGGGCTCGCGGTCGCGATCGCCGCCGGCACCGCGCTGGCCCGCCGCATGCTGGTGCCGATCACGGCGCTGCGGCGCGGCGCGCGGCGGCTCGGCGAAGGCGATTTCAGCCATCGCATCGACGTCCATACCAAGGACGAGCTGGAAGAGCTCGCCGACCAGTTCAACAGCATGGCCGGCCAGCTGCAGGAAACTTACTCGGGCCTCGAGACCAAGGTGCAGGAGCGCACCCGCGACCTCGCGCAGTCGATCAACGAGCTCAAGGTGCTGGAGGAAGTCGGCCGCGCGGTCGCCTCCTCGCTCGATCTCAACGCCGTGCTGCCGACGGTGGCCGCGCGGGCGCTCGAAATCACCCATGCCGACGCGGTGCTGATCTATGGCTACGACGTGACAAAACGCCAGTTTAACCTCGCCGAGGCGATCGGCATCGACAAATCCGCGCAGGGCGATCATCTCGCGATCGACGAGGACACAACCGTGCTCGGCGAGGCCGCGCGGAAAGGCGAGCCGATCGCGATCGCCGATCTCAGCCATGCCGCGGAAACGCTGCTGCGCGACGTCGCGGTGACGGCCGGCTTTCATGCCGTGCTGGTGGTGCCGCTGGTCGACCAGCAGGGCGTGTTGGGCTCGCTGGTGGTGCTGCGGCGCGCCAGCGGCGAATTCTCGCCCAACCTGATCGGCCTGATGCGGACCTTCGCGCACCAGGCCGTGCTGGCGATGCGCAATGCGCGGCTGTTCACCGAGGTGGATCATAAAGGCCGCGAGCTCGCGGTCGCGCATGCGACGGTGCAGCAGCAGGCGGGCAAGCTCGAGGCGCAGACCGAGCAGCTGAAGAACTGGAACAAGTCGCTGGAGGAGCGCGTCGAGAAACAGCTCGCCGAGATCGAGCGCATCCGCAAGCTCGAGCGTTTCCTCGCCCCGCAAGTGGCGCAGCTGATCGCTTCCTCCGACGGCCACGATTCCTTGCTCGACAGCCACCGCCGCGAGGTCACGGTGGTGTTCTGCGACCTGCGCGGCTTTACGGCCTTCACGGAGGCGACAGAGCCCGAGGAAGCCATGAACGTGCTGCGCGAATATCACGCCGCGCTCGGCGAACTCATCTTCAAATATGAAGGCACGCTCGACCGCTATGCCGGCGACGGCGTGATGATCCTGTTCAACGCGCCGATCCAGTTTGCCGACCACACCAAGCGCGCGGTGAAGATGGCGGTGGAGATGCGCGACACCATCGGCGCCCTGACCGAGCGCTGGCGCAACCGCGGGCACAGCCTCGGATTTGGCCTCGGCATCGCGCTCGGCTATGCCACGCTCGGGCAAATTGGTTTTGAGCAACGGCTCGAATACGCCGCGATCGGCAGCGTCACCAATTTGGCGTCGCGCCTCTGCGACGAAGCCAAGGCGAACCAGATCGTGGTGAGTAGACGCGTCTACGGCATGGTCGAGCCCTGGGTCGAAGGACGCCCGCTGGATGATCTGCACCTGAAGGGATTCAACCATCCGATTCTGGCCGCGGAGATTTTACGATGGCGCGAGGAAGGCGAAGTGGCCGAGGCCGCAGCGCCGGCCGAAGCGGCCGCGCGGCGGCGGAAGTAGGAGGGGTCTCGCGCTTCCCCTTCCTCCGTCATTCCGGGATGGTGCGCTAGCACCAGACCTCAGATGCGCAATTGCGCATCGGGGAATCCTAGGATTCTCCGATGTGCAATTGCACATCGTAGTTCGATGCTTCGCATCGCCCCGGAATGACAATTGAGTATCCCCGCATCGGCAGTGAGCACCCTCTCCCCCTGTGGGAGAGGGTGCCTGAGCGAAGCGAAGGCGGGTGAGGGGTCTCTCTCCGCGGATGCAGACCCCTCATCCGGTGCGGACTGCGTCCGCACCACCTTCTCCCACAAGGGGAGAAGGAAGCGCTCGCCGCGCATTCCAGTTTTTTCAGACAGCCGAACACAGTCCCGCGGCGCGAACCCCGCCCGGGTGATGCCAAGAAAATCTCCGCCCGAAAACAGAGGGCGTGGGGAATGCCGGGTGCCCGTTGCACCCGAGGCCGCGCGTGTAGAGTAGAAAGCACGCGCGTTAGTCACCACGAGTACACCGGGATCACCCGGCATTCCCGCACGCGGATGGTTTTAACGGTTTCCTTCGCGCTCTCCTTGGTGACCGGGCTTGTTTGCCACCATCGCCGGCGTGATGCTAAGCATCATCGCCAACTTGACGCCAGCGTCGGGGCGTCAGGACCACACGACTTCGCCGTCCGCAACAAGCGCGCTCGTCAGCCGCGCCGCTTGCGTCCACCGCATCCCGCACCCAACGAACCGTGACGATCGCGATACGCCCCTCCTATGAGGCGGGATGCGCGAAATATGCCGGTGATTTGCGCAAAACGCGAAGCGAAATATTTTTTGCGAAGGGACTGGACGACCCAAATCAGATTGAAACACTTAAGGAAATTGGCTCTTACGCGCGGCGGCACAGGTGCGAATTCGGAGACTTCGGAACGAGGATTTGGGGCGTTCACCGCGCTGGCTTATGACACCTTGCGCTTCACGGCCTTGCGCAGGGTCTCGTCGATCCGGGATTGCCAGCCCGCGCCGGTCGATTTGAAGTGCTCGATCACCTCAGGGCTTAGGCGGAGCGACACCAGCTTTTTCGTCGGCGACTTGTTCGGGCCGCGCCCTTTCCGAATCGAGGCGGCGAGATCAGGGAAGGCTTCGGCGAACGGCTTGGCGCGCGCGAAATCCTCTTTCGTCAATTCCGGATTGTCGCTGACGTCGCGCAAATCCTGCTTGCTGTAGCGAGCCTGTTTTCTAGCGTTCGACATAGAGTTTCCTTTCATTCCGGCTTGCGGGCCGCATGCTGATGATGCTCACGCCTTCACGTCCGAGCCGGGCGAATACGACAACGATAACGCCCCGGATGCTGACGCCGATCGCGACCCAGCGCTTGTCCCTGTTGTGGGACGGAACAACCAGCGCGGTGTCGAAAAACGTCTCGTTGAGATCAGCAAAATCCAACCCGTGCTTTTTTAAGGTTGGCGAGGCGCTTCGGCGCGTCCCAAGTGATTTTCATAAATTTTACTGTAGCTACAAAATAACTGATCGTCAAGTATTTTGTAGATACAAAATGGCTTTCTGCGCTTCTATTTGTTCTGAGGTTGCCTCTGCATGCATGTGACCCACCGGAACAGACGTTCCAAAAAATGGGCCAATCAGGGATATTTCAAGTAAAATCAACGAGCCAGGCTCGTGGTGACAACGTGAAAGGCGTGGCCAGGCGCTTGACGCTGCGGATTTTTACTATGGCCCGCGGCGACCGCTCTCATTCTCGCCCGCGTGTTCGGCAACAGCCCGGATTTCTGGCTCAATGTGCAGCGGCGAAGCGATCTGTGGGAGGCGATGCATTCACCGCGCGAACGCCGCGCGTTTGTCGCGAGGGAAAACCGGTGGCCACTTTGCGCTGACGCGGCCCTGCGGGTCCGGATCATGCTCTAGCCGGTCGGCTCTGCAATGAAGCGGCGGTATCCGTTCTCCCGCAGTTCACACGCCGGGCACTTGCCGCATCCATAGCCCCAATCGTGACGCACCGTCCGATCGCCATAATAACAGCTATGCGAATGCTCCAGCAGCAGTTCGACGAGTTCGCTGCCGCCAAGCGTGGAGGCAAGGCGCCAGGTCGCGCTCTTGTCGAGCCACATCAAGGGGGTGTGGAGGACGAACCGGCGATTCATGCCCAGATTGAGCGCGACCTGCAGCGCCTTGATGGTGTCGTCCCGGCAATCCGGATAACCCGAGTAGTCCGTCTCGCACATCCCGCCGACCAGATGACGAAGCCCGCGGCGAAAGGCAACCGCCGCCGCGAGCATGAAGAACATCAGGTTTCGACCCGGCACAAAAGTGGTCGGCAGGCCTTCTTCACTGACGCGAATCTCGGCCTCGCTCGTGAGCGCCGTATCGGAAATCCGCCCCAGCGCGTCCAGCGACAGAAGGTGGTCGTCAGACAAGCGCGCCGCCCAGCGGGAGTTGATTTTCTTGATACCGGCGCGGATTTTGTCGCGGCAATCCAGTTCAACCCGGTGGCGTTGCCTGTAGTCAAATCCGATCGTTTCCACGGAATCGAAGCGATCAAGGGCCCAGGCGAGGCAGGTTGCCGAATCCTGCCCTCCGGAAAACAGCACCAGCGCGGCACTCGCGTCATCGGCCATCATTTTTTTCCCAGCCCTCGGCTGTTTCGTATACGCCGACCGATGTGGCCGCGGCAACAGCTCTCATTCTCGCCCGCGTGTTCGGCAACAGACCGGATTTCTGGCTCAACGTGCAGCGGCGAAGCGATCTGTGGGAGGCGATGCATTCACCGCGCGAACGAAAACGGATCGAGCGCGCGCGACCTCTGACAGCAGTGGCGTGAGCTTCGCCGGTCGTCAGCGCAGCTAGAATCAACAAACCGATTGCTAGTCGATTCCACGTCTCGAAATCGACAGAAGCTTTCAAGCTGAACTAAATACTTCACGATGTCTCGCGATATAACTTCGACGTGGCCACAACTTTGGATCGTCCGGGAGATGGATGCGATCCAACTGTTTGGAAAAGAGGCCACGCAACTCTGCCGGCACCTTGTTGTGCGACACTAGCATTACAGTTGCCTTTTGGAAGAGTTTCTGAATCCATGGGCAACCATGATTCGAAGATCGTGGGCGCAGACAGCGTCGATTGAAGAGACGCTTGCGTTATGGGCTGCGTCGCTTCATGAGGTCAAGGAGCGGATACGTCCGTTGTTCGGGCAGGAGCGTGTTGCGAAGAATGCAGGCTTGTTTCTGGAAGGCCTGCTGGGAGATGAACAACGCAAAACCGGTTGGATGCGCGCGGAGGCAGCTGGCGATCCTGGGCCATGGCGTCAACAGGCGATCCTGGGTCGCAGGGATTGGGATGCGGATGCTCTGCGCGATATCGTCCGCGACTACGTCATCGAGCATTTGGCGGATGATGATGCAGTTCTCGTGATCGACGAGACCGGCTTTCTCAAACAGGGCAAGGCCTCGTGCGGAGTGGCGCGGCAATACACTGGTTCGGCGGGCAAGATCACGAACTGCCAGATCGGCGTCTTCGCTGCCTATGTTTCGCGCCACGGTCATGCGTTCATCGACCGCGCGCTGTATCTTCCAAAGGAATGGACCGACGATCCGGATCGCCTCAAAGCTGTGTACGTGCCCCCCGACGCCGGATTTGCGACCAAACCAAAGCTTGCGACGAGAATGATCGCACGCGCCATAGCCGCGTCTGTCCCATTCAAGTGGGTTGCTGGTGACACCGTCTACGGTGTTGGCGATATCGAACAGCAACTACGCCAGGCAGGCAAAGGCTATGTACTCGGGGTCAGCAGCGCTCATGTATTTCGATCCTGGGGCAAACGGCGATCGGTCGCCGGCACGGCCGCCGACATCGCCAGGACGCGGCGCCCGTCTGACTGGAAACGTCTGTCGGCAGGGGCCGGAACCAAAGGACCGCGGCTGCATGATTGGTGCTACCTCGAATTGGCTGATCTGGAAGTCGAAGAATCAAACGACGCAAATCCGGGTCTCTGGACCCGTGGTCTGCTGATCCGTCGTCGTATCGCCGATGGCGATCTCGCCTTCTTCACTACTTGGTGTCCAGCGGGAACATCCATTGAAACGCTGGTGGCGGTCGAGGGCCATCGGTGGGCAATCGAGGACAGTTTCGAGACCGCCAAGAACGAGTTCGGGCTCGATCACAACGAGAGCCGATCCTGGCATGGCTGGCATCGCCACGTTTCCATGGTGATGCTCGCCTTCGCCATGATGGCGGCGATCCGCCATCGCGCCAATCCGCCGCCGCCAAAAAAAATCAGCCGCCGAACCACGGCAAAAACCAAAGCATCGCCACGCCGTCATTGATCCGTTGGTCAATCCAGGAAGTCCGCCGCATCGCCATCAGACTCGCTCGAAAGCGAATCCAACCGGCACATATCATTGCATGGTCATTCTGGCGTAGAGCTCACCAAGCCGCAGCTCAACGAGCGCACTTCAAAGCAAAACGGCAACTGTAATGCTAGCTCACGAAGCATCGCTCGGAAACTTCAGGCGTCGACGATCAGGATTAATGAAGCGCCGTGTCGGGAAAGCCCGATTGATCTTGATCAAGACAACTGATGCTTAATCTCGTCATTTTGGTCGGCAAACGCTTAACTCGGGAGGCATCGATGCCAAAACCCAATTCCGGCGAGACCGCGTTGGCGACACCAAGTGATATCAAGGGCCTCTTGGGCGATATAAATTCTGCCGAGATGCTGGCGATCATGTCGCTGCGACCGACAATCGCGGACGTCGAACAAGTATCAATGTGGCTAGAAGGCGATCCAGATGTGTTCGGCGCGGGCGAGGCCGTACAAGGCGTTGCATCAGAAATTATCGCGATCCTCACGGAGAACGAAGAAGAGGAGCCACCGCGCGCGGGATAGCTGCGAGCTGGCCGCCGCGGCTATGACCTCCCAAGTTTTGGTTGTTGTGCCGGAGAGCTTCCAAATTCCTATAGCGTACGCAGGAGGATCTTGCCTAACGGGATGCTGTGTCGATTCATGAGAGTTCTCCCCCATTCATGTTCGGCAAGCGGAACTCGCCGCAGCTTCTGGCGCTGAGCTCTTCATATTCAGTGCCAACGCCGCGTTTTCGTGGCTGCCCGCACTTGGCGCTCGGCCAGCGCAAAGGCTGCAGCGCGCGGAAGCGATTTGTGGCGTCGGCTCTCTTCCAGCACCACCCTTACGTTGGCGCGAATTCGCTCATCGATATAGTCAAAGGCCGCGCGCTGCGTCCCGCCCCGATACTCGATCGAGGCACAGATCACGCCACCGGCGTTCGCGATGAAATCCGGAATCACCAGCACCCCACGTTCATGCAGCGCCTGCTCGGCTTCCGGCGTACATGGAATATTGGCGCCTTGCGGCATCAGACGGGTCCGTAGCCGCGAAACGTTGTCGGCGCGCACCACGTCGGGCCGCGCGGCCGGTATCCAAATGTCGCAATCGATATCGAGGATCGCATCGGCAGCAAGCTTCGAGCCCTTATCGTGATCGTGCAGCGATTGTCCCGCCTCCTTAAGGGCGATCAGTGCGCCAACGTCGAGCCCCGATGGGTCGGCCAATGTTCCACCTCGGTCGCTAGCCGCGACAAGGACGGAACCTTTCTGCGCAAGAAAGCGCGCCGCGTGTTTGCCGACAGCGCCGAACCCCTGCACCGCGATCCGCGCTCCCTTCAGGTCGAGCCCGATGAATTCGCGCGCGACATCGACGCAGGCCGCCAATCCAAAGCCGGTTGCGCCAATCTCATCAAGCGGAATTCCGCCAAGGGCGCTGGGCAAACCGACGGCTCGGCCGATTTCGTCCTTGACCCAAGCCATGCATTGCTCGTCGGTACCCATGTCCGGCCCAGGGATGTAGTCGGTGATATCGCGGATGGAGCCGGCAAAGGCACGAATCATCTGCTCCTTCGCCTCCGCCGCCATGCGCGGGTCGCCGAAGATGACGGCCTTGCCCCCACCGTGCGGCAGGCCGGCGGCCGCGTTCTTCCACGTCATTGCGCGCGCGAGCCGGAAGCATTCCTCCACGGACACGTCGGGGGCCAGGCGAACGCCGCCGACGGAAGCACCGCAGGCGGTATTGTCGACGACGACAATGGCTTTCAATCCTAGACTGGGCCGGTAAATGTGGAGGATCCGGGAAGGCCCGAAGTCATCGGTAAATCGAAACATATCCTCCATGGCAGCCCCTGCTGATCAGCTTTCGATAGCCGCGATCACCCGCGCAGCAGCCGCGGCAACATACGGCGTATGCGAAACCAATATTTTTTAAACTCCCGCGTAAGCAGAATCGTGATCCATCTCAATCGACGACCTGATCCGGGCCCAAATCCGCTCAGGCGCCTTTATGCAAATCGTCGATCATCGCCTTTAAGAAGCGCGCCGCCTCGCCACCGGTGGCGAGGCGGTGATCGAAAGTAAGGGACAAAGGCAGCACGTGCGTGAAGGTGAATGAAGTCTCGCGCGGTACGGCCTGCTGGAAAATTCGCCCAGCTCCCACGATCGCCACCTGGGGCGGAACCACAACCAAGGCGGCTTGCAATCCCGCCATCATGCCGAAATTCGATAGCGTGATCGTCGGATTGCGCAAATCGGCAAGCGGCACCGAACGCGCACGCGCCGCCGCTTTCAGCCGATTGACCTCGGCACGCAGCGCTGACGGTTCGTATTTGCCGGCATCGCGAACGACTGGAACGATCAGCCCGGCTTCGGTATCCACCGCGATACCCAAGTCAATCCGGCCAAACGTCTGTAGGCTCATCGCCTGGCCGTTGTACCATGAGTTGAAGATCGGCTCGGCCGCACAGCCAGCCGCGACGGCACGGATCAGGCGGATCGTGGTATCCCCTTGCCCGGTCCACCAAGACCCGACGTCAGCTTCATCCCACACGGTGGCAGGGACCACCTCGGCATGAGCCTTGGCCATATTGATAGCCATGCTCCGCCGCATGCCGGACAGCTCTCTCGCATCAGTTGCAGCTCCGCCGCCGCCTGAAACATTGGCGCCTTCGACGTCCGCACGCGTGATCGTTCCTTGGGGTCCACTCCCGGCGATCCGTGTCAAATCAATGCCGCGCTGACGCGCCAGCGCCCGAATGGCGGGCGAGGCCGAAACCCTTAGCTCGCCTGCCGATGCGCCAGGCGCGGGGCCCGCAGCGATAACACTCGAAGCCTTCCGTTCCGCTGGTGGTGGCGTTTCGGGTTTTTCGTCGAGCTGACCGACCACGGTCCCGGTGTCGACATGCGGCGCTTCATCGAACTCGACGAGGGGCGCGCCGACCTTCAAGCGCTGGTGCGGCTGGCCCAGCAGATGTTTGATATATCCAGAACGTGGCGAGGGAACCTCGACCACGGCCTTTTCGGTTTCTACAGAAACCAGGGGCTCATCGACCACAACGTGATCGCCTTCAGCGACGTGCCATGCGACGATCTCGGCGTCCTGCAGGCCTTCACCCAAATCAGGAAGATTGAACGTACTCATGCGTAAGCCATCGCGCGATCGACCGCTTTGCCAATACGGGCGGCATCCGGCAGGTAAACGTTCTCGAGCTTCAGCAACGGCATGATCGTGTCGTAACCCGTAACGCGCTCGATCGGCGCAAGCAGCGAGCTGAAGGCGCCCTGCGCAACCCGGGCGGCAATCTCACCGCCAAAACCGCCGGTTAGCGGCGCCTCATGCACGATGATGCAGCGACCGGTTTTCTTGACTGAATTGATGATGGTTTCGGCATCGAGAGGCTTCAATGTCGCCACATCGATGACCTCCGCGCTGACGCCCTTGGTCTCCCATTCCGCCGCAGTCTTCAGCGCCTCGGGTATCATCCCGCCCCAGGCAACGAGCGTCACGTCGTGCCCTTCGCGCAGCACGAAGCAACGATCCACCGGAAGTTCCTTGCCGTCGTCCACCATCTCCTCGCGCGCACTCCGGTAAAGCTTGGTCGGCTCCATAAAGACGACCGGATCCGAACCGCGGATGGCGGCCAGCAACAGACCGTAGGCTCTGCGTGGCGATGACGGAATGATTACCCTCAGTCCCGGAATGTTCGCGAACATCGATTCCGGACTTTCAGAATGATGCTCGGGCGCATGAATCCCTCCGCCGCAAGGGGTTCGCACGATCATCGGACACTGCAAATGCCCACGCGTACGGGTGCGAAATCGCGTGGCGTGATTGTTGATTTGATCGATCAGCGGGAAAATGAATCCGCTGAATTGTATTTCCGCAACCGGTTTGAAGCCAGCGGCCGCAAGGCCTACCGAGATACCCCCGATGCCCATTTCCGACAGCGGTGTATCGCGCACGCGATCCGCGCCAAAGCGCGCGAATAGGCCATCAGTAGCGCGGAAGACGCCGCCGTCGATGCCCACGTCCTCGCCTAAAATGATGACGCGCTCGTCCTCGGCCATGGCGCGCGCGAGCGCTAGGTTGACGGCTTGAACCATTGTTGTTTCAGACATTTCTCACTCCGCCGCTTGGGAAAGGTTGGCCGAAAGACTGCTCAATACCGCCTGCTTCTGCGCCGCAAGATCGGCAGGAAGCTGAGCGTAAGTGTAATCAAACATGACCGAGGGATCCTGCGGTGGTGTCGCGAGGTAGGCGTCTGCCGCGGCTTCTATCTCTGCATTGACCTCCTTGAGGAGCTTGTCTTCATCGCTCTTTTTCCATGACCCTGCGGTCGTCAGATATTGCTGAAGCCGCTTGATCGGCTCCTCCTGCCAGTGCGGCGTCACCTCGCTATCTTTGCGATATCGGCTGGCATCGTCGGCCGTTGTATGATCGCCAAGGCGATAGGTGAGAGCTTCGACGAGGCACGGACCTTGGCCCATGCGCGCGCGCTCCAAGGCAGTCCCTACCACTGCGCGCACGGCGATCACGTCATTGCCATCAACCTGCTCACCCGGAATCCCGGCGGCGATGGCTTTCTGCGCCAAGGTTTGCGTGGCGGACTGCAACGACCGAGGCACTGAAATCGCCCACTGATTGTTGGAAACCACGAAAATGACCGGCAGTTTCCAGGCGCCGGCAAAATTCATGGCCTCATAAACGTCGCCCTTGGAGGTGGCGCCATCGCCGAAGATGCAAACCGCAGCACGCGATTCCTTCCGCAACTTGAAGGCTAGTGCAACGCCCGCAGCATGCAGAGCGTGGCTGCCGACCGGGACACAATTCGGAAAGTCGTGAGGCGCTTTGGCGAAGAAATTGCCGCGCTCGTCACCGCCCCAATAAAGGAACAACTCGACCGGGGTGGCGCCACGCCATAATTGACCGCCGTGCTCCCGGAAGCTCGGCACCAGAACGTCGTCCGGGCGCATTGCGCTTGCTGTCCCAACCGCGACAGCTTCCTGACCAATCGACGAAGCGTAGGTCCCGAGCCGGCCGGTGCGCTGCAACGCCACTGCCTTGGTGTCGAAGGCGCGTGTCCGCACCAGGCCACGAAGCAGCGAGATCAGGGTCGCAGGGTCTTGTGCGTCTTTTGGCAACTCCTGCACAAGGCTGCCAGTCGGATCAAGATAGCGGGTAAAATCGACTTCGAACTTTGCGGCGACGACTGGATGGTTCACGATGAGCTCCTTATTCCGCAGGTTGCGCGGCATAGTCCGCCATTGCCGTTTCGTCCAAGCCGACTTCTGCAGCCTTGAACGACGGCGTGAGCACGAGGGCGAAAAGTGGCGAGGCTCCCTCAAGAAATAATAGGTCACGAGAGAAGTCCGGTATTGATCTGAATCATTGGCGCGGCGGCGCAGAGAACCGAGGCTGGGGCTGGCCGCCGGTGGTCACCTGGCTGCCGTCCCACGCTCCCCGCTCCCTCATGGTCGGGAATAAATGGCGGGACTGGCTTCACTGGCCGGTCACTGTCTGCCGCTGCGACTTTGACAGATATCTCCCCCAGTCCAAACGATGAAATGTCCACCTCTTCGAGATTCAGGGACCGCGCTACCGCGACCTCCTCATCACCAATTGTCCTTTGATGAGGATCACGTTGCTGCGAGTTTGACTTGGGTCAAGTGTCGAGCACGCCCGCGTGCGTAATTGGAGAACCAATGATTGAACCAGTTCCTCGAAACAGAAATTCAGACCAACGATTGTCACGCCGTTCGTTTGTGCGTGGTTCCGCGCTTACGACGGCTGGGGCAGCGATGATCGATACTGCATCGGCGATTGCTGGAATGGCGGACTCGGCAGAGACAAGTTTCCCATCTGCTGTTGCCGGGCCGGATCCGGTTAAAATCAGTCTGCAAATCAATGGCATTCATCGGACCCTTCAGGTCGAGCCCCGAACGACATTGGCCGAAGCCCTGCGTGGCCCGCTTGGGCTTACGGGCACCAAGATCGCGTGCAATCGCGGCGCATGTTCAGCCTGTACGGTCTGGCTCGACGGCGTCACCGTCTGCGCCTGCATGATGCTGGCAATCGAGGTAGGCGCTCGCAACGTGACGACGATCGAGGGACTGGCAACCGGCGAGAAGCTTCACCCGGTGCAGGCCGCATTTATTGAGCATGATGCCCTGCAATGCGGTTTCTGCACGCCCGGAATGGTCATGAGCTGCGCGGCGCTGCTGGAGCACAAACCGGACCCGACCGCGGACGACGTCAATGCCGCTATTGGCGGCCATTTCTGTCGCTGCGGCACCTACCCGCATGTCGTGACCGCGACGCTCGCGGCGGCCTTGGCGCGAAAGGCCTGACGATGGCTTCCGACGCGACAACCCGAAGCGAAATATTTCCCAGCGGTATCGCAGGCGTTGGCCTGGGCGAAGTGAAGCGGCAGATTCCGGCCGACGAACCGTCGCCGTTGGCCCCGAACGCCTTTTTGGCGGTGATCGGCAAACCGGTTCCGCGGCAGAATGGGCGCGCCAAAGTCACCGGCGCCACCCGCTTTACGGTCGATATCGCGATTCCCGGTATGCTGCATGGCCGTATTTTGCGGTCGACCCTGCCCCATGCCGAAGTTCACGCCATCGATAGCGCTGCGGCCGCACGACATCCCGGTGTCCGTGCCATCATTCCAATGGTTACTCCCGGCGATCCCACCACCGCGATCGTGCGCTACATCGGCGCACCCATTGTCGCAATCGCCGCCGTATCCATGGCGGCGGCCGAAGAGGCCCTGCATCTCATCCGCGTCGACTATAAGCCACTACCGTTTGTCGTCGATATGGACAAGGCCCGCGAGCCAGCATCCCCTGCGGTTTACGATAACGCTTCGGCTCCCAAGGGCCACGTCTCGGGATTTCCCGCTGCGGCAGGCCTGCCGCTCAACGGAAATGTTCGGGGGCCTGCAACCGACGTTCGCGGCGATCCCGTACAGGGCTTTGCGCAAGCCGATATCGTGGTTGAAGGCGAATTTCGCACCCAGGTGCAGACGCATTGCTGCCTCGAGCCGCACGCGATCGTCGCGGATTGGCGCGCGGATAGCCTGACGGTCTACATGTCCACGCAATTCACGGCCGGGGTCCGGCATGAACTGGCCGAGGCCTTCGGCCTTCCGCTCAGCCGAGTCCGCGTGATCGTCGACGGCATGGGCGGCGGCTTCGGTTCAAAATCGTCACTCGGCAATTACGGCCGCATCGCAGTCGTCTTGTCGCGGGCTGCGCAAGCGCCGGTGCGCATCGTTCTCGACCGCAAGGAAGAGCAAATGGATGCCGGCAACCGGCCGGGCACGTGGCAGAACCTTCGCATTGGCGCCAAGCGCGATGGCGCGCTGACCGCCATCTCGGTCACAAGCTACGGCACTGCGGGCGTCGCCGTCGGCGCCGGTATCGGCAACGTGGCGCAGGCGATGTATGCTTGCGCCAACGTCCAGACAGCACAGCACGATGTATTCATCAATGCGGGCCCAGGCTGCGCGATGCGCGCGCCCGGGAACACACCGGGCGCTTGGGCGGTGGAACAGGCAATCGACGAGCTGGCCGAACGGCTTTCCATCGATCCACTCGTGTTGCGCGACAAAATTGACCTGAGCCCGGTTCGGCGCGAGGAGCGGCGGATTGGCGCCGAGCGGATCGGCTGGAAGCAAAGGCACGCACCGGGCGCTGATCGCGGACCGATAAAGCGCGGGATGGGAGTTGCTCAGTCATTATGGGGCGCGAATGTGCAGATCAATTGTGCCTGTGAAGTTCGCATCATGCGCGATGGTTCGGTCGAAATTCTGTCGGGCGTGCAGGACATCGGAACCGGAATTGGCACGGTGATGGCCCAGGTGGTCGCCGAAGCGCTCGGACTTCATGTCGACCAGATCACTGTTCGGATCGGCGACACCGATTTTCCGGGCGGCCCGCCTTCCTATGGCAGCCGCACGACCGCTTCCATTACCCCCGCGGCTCGCACCGCCGCCTTGCGGGTTCTGCAATTGCTTTTCCGCGAGGCCGCGCTTTCCCTGAATGCTGCTCCTGAAGATCTGGTCGCCCGTGACGCGCGCATTCTGGTTCGGCACGACCCGAGCCGCAGCATCAGCTTTGCCGAAGCGGCCGGCCGGCTGCGCACCGACCGGATCAGCGCGGTCGCTTCCCGCAGCGATGACTACACCGGCTTCCGCCGACGCATGGAAGATGCCGCAATCGCGCAACAGGATCTCGGCGGGGTGCAGTTTGCCGCGGTCGCCATCGATACCGAAACCGGCATCGTAAGGGTTGAGCGCGTGGTCGCCGTCCAGGATTGCGGCCGGCCGATGAATCCCCTGCTGATCGAGAGCCAGGTGCACGGTGGCGTTTTGATGGGAACGTCGTACGCCCTGTTCGAGGAACGCATCCTCGATCAACACACTGGCCGGATGGTCAACCCAAACCTCGAACAATACAAGCTTGCCGGACCGAACGAGACGCCGGCGATCGAAGTCATTGTGCTGGAAAATTATCAGGGCCAAAGCGCAACCGATGCCTACGGCATCGCCGAGCCGGCCAGCATAGCGACCGCGCCGGCAATCGCCAATGCTGTCTACAATGCGATTGGCGTACGTCTTCGGTCCCTTCCCATGACGCCTGCAGCCGTCTTGGCCGCGCTTGGCAGGGTTCCTTCGATGGGCTCACGGACATGAACCGTTTCTCTTGGGCCAGCGCAGGTACGATTTCGCAGGCAGCAGCGGCGGCTTCAGTAACTGTGGCAGACGCAATGACGACGATTCACGGCACCACGAACGGAAGCGAGACATCCGTCGTGAAGGCCGGCGGCATCGACCTTCTCGACCTGCTTAAGGAAAATCTGCTTGCTCCGACAAGGATCGTGAGTCTGAGGGATATCGCTGGCCTCACGACCATTGCCGAGCAAGCTGGTGGCTTGCGCATCGGATCGATGGTCACGCTCGCAAGCTTGGCCGCCGATCCTGTGGTTCAATCCCGCTATCCGGCGCTGACAGACGCGGCACAGACTTCGGCAAGCCCGCAAATTCGCAATGTCGCAACTCTGGGCGGAAATCTCCTGCAACGGCCGCGCTGTTGGTATTTCAGGGCGGCGGAATATCATTGCCTTAGAAAAGGAGGTGGTCACTGCTTCGCCATATCGGGCGAAAACCAGTACCACGCGATTTTCGACAATCAGGCTTGCGCCATCGTGCATCCCTCCACAGCGGCCACGGTGCTGGTAGCGCTGGGGGCAAGTGTGGAGCTCACAAATGGCGCCGGTGCCACGCGGAACGTCTTGCTCGAGGATTTCCTCGTGTCGCCGGATCAGGATTTGCAACGTGAGAACGATCTGAAGCCACATGAAATTCTTACGGCTATCCTGTTGCCTGCGCTGCCGGCCAGTCTGCGCATGGCGCATCTTAAGCAGGGCGAGAAGGTTTCCTTCGATTGGCCGCTTGCTGATGTAGCCGTCGCCCTCGATTTTGACGGCAACGGAAGCTGCATCCGCGCCGCCGTTATCCTTGGCGCGGCGGCACCCGTACCGCATCGGGCCAAGGCCGCCGAGAACATTCTGACAGGTAAGCGCGTCGATGAAATCGTAGCCAGCGAAGCGGCCCGTGCCGCACTAATTGGCGCAATACCGCTTGCCAAAAATACCTACAAACTCCCGCTATTCGAGACGCTCGTCCGCCGCGCAATTTTGAAAGTGGCCATCCAGCCATGACGCACGCGCCACACTTCAGCTGAATCGCGGCCACTTTCAAGGTATCGGACCGAACGTTTTTTCGGCGCGCGGGTGGGCCTACGGGTTTTTCGACTATTGATCTGGCGCAATATGCCATCAGCTGTCTCCTGCGGTAAAAAATAACAACAATTGAAATGGAGGATCCTATGCCAAGAAGCCGCAACATCGCATTTCTTGTCGGAGCGTCTCTTGCTGTGGCGGTGATCTCCACCTCCGCAATTGCTCAGAGCAAGAATACTAAGGTGACCGCAACCCGTGATGTCCGCCAGTTGATACAGTTGATGGACAAGGATAAAAACGGCACGGTTTCGAAAGAAGAGTTTATGGACTATATGTCGCAGACCTTTGACCGCCTTGATGTCAATAAAAGCGGCCAGTTGGAACCAGAGGAATTACGACGCTTAACCAGGCCGGATTGGCCGGGACCTCCTGAACAAGCCGGCGCTGCACGTTGAACCATTCAACAGACTTTATCTCTCTCATTAGTGCCTTCGGTCGGCGCTTTCGAGCTAACGCAATTTAGGAGCCTTAACAGCGCCCACATCCATCGCGAGCCGTCCACAGCATCAGCCGCAGTAGTTGCGATATGTGTTGATCAATAGTGTCCTCGCCGTGACTACGCATCTCATCGTCGGACGGCGATGGTTACGCGGCAGCCTGCCCCCGACCGCTGATGTCGCATTGATCACCTCCAGGAAGCCACTTGGCCGACAATGCTTGACAGAGATCAAGGAAGCCCACCGCTTCGGGCATAATCTTTTTTTCTAGGCAACCCAAGGGAGAAATTGTCATGGCAGAAGCTGCTACCAAATTACCCATTAAAACGGAAGTGCCTCAGGCTACACAGGTTAGCAAGACTGCAGACTGGCAGCCCTTCGAAACTCTGCGCAACCAAGTCGATCGGCTATTTCATGACTTTCAGGGCGGATTTCTGCAGGTCCCGTTATTTCATCCGCTATCCGACATCGAGTCGTTCTGGCGCCGCGACTTTGGTTTCAACGTCACGCCGGCAATCGATATTGTCGAGAAAGACACGGCATTCGAGATCACGGCCGAGCTGCCCGGCCTTGACGTCAAGGACATAGACGTTCGGCTTGCCAATGGCATGTTGACGATCAAGGGTGAAAAGCGGGAAGAGAAGGAAGAGAAGACCAAGGATCGCTACGTGTCCGAACGTCGCTACGGCTCGTTCCGGCGCTCGCTGCAGGTACCTGGCAGCGTCGACGCCGACAAGATCGAGTCCAGATTCAAGAACGGCGTCTTGACCGTCACCCTTCCGAAGTCTCCTGAAGCGCAGAAGAAGCAGAAGACCATTCCCGTAACCGCGAAATAGGCACTTACGCCGGTCTCGCCGTGTCAAGAACGGCCGGCGAGGCCGCTGAATCAGACATCCTATGACAATGAGGCGGTGATGGCCCACAAGCAAATCCTGTTTCACTCAGCCGCCCGCGAAAAAGTCTTGCGGGGAGCAACACTCCTTGCCGACGCGGTGCGCGTCACGCTGGGCCCGAAGTCGAAATCGGTTCTGATCCAGAAGAGTTGGGGCGCACCGATCGTCTGCAACGACGGGGTGACCATCGCCAAGGAATTCGATCTTAAGGACGCAGAAGAAAACCTCGGTGCCCAAGTGCTGCGCCAGGCCGCTGAAAGAACCGGCGATGTCGTCGGCGACGGTACCAGCACCTCGACCATCCTCGCCCATGCGATTCTCGCCGACGGCATTCGCAACGTCGTGGCTGGCGCCAGCGCCATCGATCTCAAGCGCGGGCTCGACCGGGCCGCGCACACCGCGATTGCGGCACTTCATGCGATGTCGCGTCCCGTCAAGACGAAAGCCGAGAAGGCCCAGGTCGCGACCATTTCGGCCCACAATGACCCCGCAGTAGGGGCCCTCGTAGCCGACGCCCTCGAGAAGGTTGGTGGCGACGGCGTGATTTCGGTGGAGGAATCCAAGACCACGGAAACCACGCTGGACGTCGTCGAGGGCATGAGATTCGACCGTGGCTTCATATCCCCCTACTTCGTCACCGATGCGGAGCGGATGGAGGCCGTGCTGGAAGACCCGTACGTGCTGCTTTGCGACCACAAGATCGGCGCGCTGCGCGATCTGATTCCCCTGCTTGAGCAAGTCGCCAAATCGGGGCGGCCGTTGCTCATCATCGCCGAGGATATCGAAGGCGAGGCGCTCGCGACCCTGATCGTCAACCAGCTCCGAGGTGTGCTCAAGGGATGCGCGGTCAAGGCGCCCGGTTTCGGAGATCGCCGCAAGGCGATGCTGGGAGACATCGCGATACTGACCGGCGCGCAAGTGATCTCCGAAGAATTGGGTTTGAAGCTGGAGAGCGTGACACTGCAGCAGCTCGGGCGCGCCGCGCGCGTGGTCGCCGACAAGGAAAATACGACGCTGATCGGCAGCGGCGGTGACCGGACCCGGATCGACGGCCGGATTGCGCAGATCAGGCGCGAGATCGAAAAGACGACCAGCGACTATGACCGGGAAAAGCTCGAGGAGCGTCTTGCCAAATTGTCCGGCGGCGTAGCCGTGATTCGTGTCGGGGCTCCGACCGAAGCAGAAATGAAGACGAAGAAGGAAGCGCTGGACGATGCCATTAGTTCCAGCAAGGCTGCGGTGGCCGAGGGGATCGTCCCCGGCGGCGGTCTGGCGCTTCTCAAGTGTATCGATGCGGTCGCCCGCGAGGAAATAGCCTGCGAGGGCGACGAGAGGACCGGCGTTCAGATTTTGAAGCGAGCATTAGAGGCCCCTGCCCGCCAGATCGCGGAGAATTCGGCAGTCGACGGCGGCGTGGTCGTTGCCCGGATGTTGGGCGGCCAGGGAAATTTCGGTTTCGATGCTGCGCGCAAGGAATACGTCGACCTGGTCGAGGCCGGCATCATCGATCCTGTGAAGGTGGTTCGCACGGCCCTGGAAAACGCGGTGTCCGTCGCCAGCGTGCTGCTCCTCACCGAAGCAACGATGACGGAAATTCCCGAGACGAAGCGCGAACGGCCGGCTGAACCCGAAATGGCCATGTGATCGTGAAATGACAGGTCAAAGCTGCATCGGAGGCAACAATGGATCTTAAAGAGGCCATCTACAGTCGCCGTGCCGTGCGCAATTTTACGGCTGAACCAGTTAGTGAGAACGTCCTTCGGCAGCTTATCGATGCTGCTATTCAGGCGCCTAGTGCGGTCAATCAGCAGGCCTGGACGTTTTCCATCGTCCGAGACGAGGCGTTGCTAGCGCGCATTTCGCGTGAGGCGAAAGCCTATATGCTTCGCACCTCTCCGGTCGCAGCGGCCTCGCCGCATTTTCAGGACCTATTAGGCAATCCGGAGTTCGACATCTTCTATCATGCCCCCGTGCTGATCGTTATCTCGGCGCCGGCGGAAAGCCACTGGGCCG
Source organism: Bradyrhizobium sp. (assembly GCA_052143915.1). Lineage (GTDB taxonomy): Bacteria > Pseudomonadota > Alphaproteobacteria > Rhizobiales > Xanthobacteraceae > Bradyrhizobium. Next base: position 4,635 of record JBKQRS010000074.1, on the reverse strand, counting down.
TCGAGGATTGCGCTCTGGCGGCGGAGAATATGATGCTGGCCGCCTGCGCCGCGGGACTGGGAACATGCTGGATCGGCTTTGCGCAATCGTGGCTTGGAACGCCGGAGGGAAGGACGGCGCTGAAGCTGCCCGATAACAGCAAGCCCGTCGCTCCCATTATCGTGGGACACCCTAAATCTCCGGCACCGGCCGTTCCGAGAAAGGAACCAAAAATCAACTGGGTTTCCTAAGTCTTCCGGGGCCTGTACCGAGCGCTTCTGTTCCAGCTCACGGCGGTGCCGACGCATTACGCCGATCGACTTCCTCCGTGAGCCGATAGACCTAATCGCTAGTCCGGTTGTGGCACATCTGTATGGACCTGCCGTGCGTTGCAAGTCGGATATGACGATCTGGAGATAGTTGGTCTTGCTCATCTGTATTCGGCCCTCTGTAGGGAGCAATTGCTCCCGGCCATCACGGATATCCGCGCGCACCCGATCTCATTCGCGTCTGAGACATACCGACCGGCTCCTACGATGTCTGTTCATCGGGGTAGACCGGAAGTCATCGGTACACGGTCAGAACGGCGCGAATGTGATCCGAAAGGGACATTCCGCCGGGTTGACAACTGAGGTCGCTTCTAGCCCGATTCTCACTCGCAGAAGCGGCAAACGCGCCGCGCCCGACCAATAGCTTTCGCATGTGGATACCGACGCTACGCTGTTCAACACGACCGCGCTCCGGATAACTCGACCGTGGCGTTTGTTTCGCTCTGCCACTCCACGAGCCATTCAGGAATCCGCGCCGCGGTGCGGGTTCCAGGTTCCCTGGTCCAGGCCGCGATAACCTGCCCTTCCTCTGTGAACATGAATACACCGTCCATGCCCTTCGCGCGGCGCAGGGTATCAAGCGCCTGGACTGGGGTTTGCGCGATCGGTCCCCCGACGTTGAAGGATGTGTTCACCGCAACCTCGACGCCAATTCGCCTTCCAAGCGCTTTCAAATAGGCGTGCGTTACGGCATCGGTACGCTCGCGCACGATCTGCAGCCGCGCAGTTCCATCGACGTGAATGACGGCGGGAACTTGGGCGCGCGCTTGAGGCTTGGCTCTCGCGGTCAGGACCATGTAGTTATAGGCATTGTATTCATCGTCCGAGGCGCCCTCGGACAAGTCGAACAAAGCCTTTGCCGCCGAAAGCGTCGCCATAGGCGCGAGCGGCCGGATCGCTTCGCGATATTTGACGCGCTCGTTAAGCAGTTCGCGAGTGCGCGGGTTGCACGGGTTGGCCAAGATCGATCTGTGACCCAGCGCCCGCGGTCCCGTCTCTGCCGGTCCCTGGAAGACCGCAATAATCCCGTCTCTCGCGGTGATGAACGCCATGAGGTCGGCGATGGCCTCTCTTCCGGATCTGTGCGACGCATCGCCGACGCCAATCCAGGCCACATCGGCGGCACCCTCCAGAACGACGAGGATATCGGACATACGGGGCGCGCGACCGCAATAGAAAGCGTGCTGGAGGGACGGCCCGAGACCCACCCCGGCGGCGGCGGCGAATGCGTAAGCTGCTCCTACCGTTACCCCGGCGTCGTTTGGCACAGGCGGCGTCCATAAATGAAGCCGCGTCGATCGCTTGAGGACGCAGCCATAGTAGCCTGCGTCGAAATGCTCCAGCACGCGCATGTTCGCAGCTGCGTTGAGCGCCGCGCCTCCGGTCAGCACCAGCCGGTCGCTGCCGGTCATGCGGATCAGACCATCAATGATGTGGACGAGACCATCCTCGAAAACCATCTGGGTGGCCGCCGCCTTGTCGAGCCTTTCCTGCGTATTCGGCCCGTGATGGATGTCTTCGACACGCAGGACTGCATCGGGGTTCCACATCTCCTCAGGCGCGATGGGCGGCCCCAGGATCTCGATGAGATCCTGGGTATAGGGCTGACGAAACATGCGCCGGGGCCAATTCGCAAGCGACCGGTTGAGATACACGTCGCCGTCCGCCCGAAGATCGAAGATGTTTCGCAGCTGCCGATAGAAAGTGTTGGTCGAACGGTCCATGTCGCCATAGGCCGCGGCGCCCATGTAGCGGCCTTCGCTGCTGAGCGCTGTCCAGCCGCCCTGCGTCGAACTGATGATGCCGTAAAACATTCCGAGCGAGTCGAACAGGCTCGCGTTGCTCCGGATTTGCCGAACGACGCCGTTCTCGCCGAGATAGAGCGTGGTCGAGGCGAAGTCGCCCGAACCATCGACAACTACGATCATCGTCTTTTGCCGCTCTCTGGCGAAAGGCGAAGCCAAATATGAGAACCATGCGTGATTGTCGTGGTGCGGCATGCCAATGATTGGCACGCCGCAATCGAGGCCGAAAAGCTGACCCAACCGGGCTGGGGCTTTAAATCCCTCCTTCAATTGGTCGCCGTCGAAGGCCGGGGCGTTACCCTGGAACGCCAGGTGCAGGCTTGCGGGAAATTCCTCCAGCACGGACCGAAGCCCCGCGGCCATAAGCAGAGAGTAATCGTAGGTCGCGAGACAAGCGACGATCCGCTCGGGGCCAATGCCCAAACCGTTCATGATTTCAGTCAGCGCTTCGAGCGATGCGCGGGGATAGGCGTTGGTATGCTTTCGGCCCGAGAAGCGCTCTTCCTCATTGTTGCATATGATCCGGGGACCGCCAGTAGGAGTCACCTCGACGAGCGCAACTCCAGTGTTGTGGAATCCGCCGATACTTATGCCAACGAGATAGGCCGTTTCGCCGCGCGCCAGTCTTGCGACCAAGTCCCGCGACCGCTCGGCAGCGAATTGGCTGTTCGGACGATGAATGTCTTTATGCCGGAAGAACCGCTCTGCAAGCGGTAGGGCGGCCCTGAACCCCGCCGCCGCAAGCCGCGGGTGGAGTGCCGTGAAGCGCCCGGCTCGACTTGCATTTCGCACAACAAAACTCCTACGCAGACGCCTCGCCCGAGAACGGGCCTCGGGCGCCACTCATGACCGGCCTCCATATTTGGAATGTCAGCATCTTGCACTCTTCGAAAGCCTCGTTGCGATAGATCAACCCGCGCGACTGAAAGCAGAGACCGTGCTTTCTGTAAATGTCTGTTCACTTCGACGTGGCCAGTCTTACTGACGATGTCGGTTCTTGGAGGCAAAGCGGACTCACAGCCGACATCGCCGAAATCACGCCAATGACGCAACCGAGACATCGGGCCGCGCAGTTCCCGCCGCTGGTTGGTTGCTATTTCTCAAACCCCGCTGATCGCAAAGTGGTATTCCTTCTGCCTTGCACAGGGATGTTCTCACGGGAGCTTATGCGGCGCGCGAATTCATCACACTTCTTGGCAGCGCGGCGTCTACGTGGCCGCTGTCCTAATCCGCGGGTTACGCCGCTCGTGTGTCGTTGAGTGCCGCCGCCGCGCGAAGCACGATCGGGTCTCGTTCGCCGGTAGCCGCACAATCTAGTATTTGTTTGGCGATACGGGCTTGATTGACCGGCGAGCGCATTTGGAGTGGCAGGTCGCTAACTGCTTCGTCAAAAATATCGCGAAACAAGCTAAGTTCCTTTGGTTGAAAAAAGCCATCTACCATCACAACCCCCGCACTCGTGGATAGGAACCTAAAACTTGTGCCCAGGCAAAAATAGGATTGTCGGTCTATTTGCTGACTCAACGATGAAAAAATTTTTGCGGCGACTGCTTGAATGCATTGCAGCAGAAGGCGGAAATTCAGACTTGGCTAAGAATGCTTTGGAGCATCGCAGATTGGTCTAAGAGCATTTTATAACACTCACACGACATCTGCTCTAGCTTATGGCGATCCAGGATATGAATCACGCCACGGGAGTAATTAATAACTCCCTGATCATGAAGCGTTTTGCCGACTGCGGTCACCGACGTCCGTCGTACGCCAAGCATTTCTGCCAGAAATTCTTGGGTGAGAGCGACCGTATCGCTGTTTGCTCGGTCGGCTGATTGCAGCAACCATCGGCAAAATCGGGCTTCAACCGAGTGGAGCGCATTGCACGCCGCTATCACGCGTGCTTGTGATAGCAACACTTCATTATATTCGATGCAGAGATTTCGCAGTTGTTCGCTAGTCGCGACCACAATCCTAAAACGTTGCGAAGCGATCTTGCTTGCAAGCGTCGGCATCTGCACAACGACGCGAACAAACGACTTATACGGCCTCAGCCCTGCCATTGCGCCGACGACGCCTTCACGGCCTACCGTTGCAGTTTCAATTCCTTTCCCGTCTCGCATTACGGCGAGTAATGACAGCATTCCCGAATGGGGAAAGTAAACGTGGTCGACCTTATCGCCCGGTTCAAAAAGCACAGCACCTGACGGGAGTGAGACGGTCGCCAGGTGCGGTGCCAACAGATTGTATTGAGCGCGCGGCAAAGCTGACAGAAGTTTGTTGTCCAGGGGACGGGTAGGAATTGACTGCACGCAATAGACCCGTCAATTGCTGGCTGACGCCAATGTGAAAACGGCGGTTTATATCATACCTATACCTGGTCCGATACCGGACGATTGCGAGGTCCTTACTCAAACGATTCCGCGATGAAACGCAGGCGGTAAAGAAGCTTGCCCGTTTCGTCAGTAACCTCCATCTGCCAGCCTTCGCCCGGTTGCAAGTGACCGTCGATTGTACGGATCATTTCACCG
>JBKQRS010000073.1:0-2806 GCA_052143915.1 Bradyrhizobium sp. | reverse complement strand
CCTTGACGACGGCGCCGATCTCCGCGCTCGACAGGCCCAACTTGGCCACGGTGGTGTTGGCCGCCTGCGCCGTTTGCACGGCCTTCGCTGCCACCTTGGCGGCTTCGTGGGCGTTGCCGGCGATGTTGTGAATGGTGGACGTCATCTCTTCGGCCCCATGAGCGACGCTCTGCAGGTTCTGATTGACTTGCTGGGCGACCTGCGAAACGGCGTTGGCCTGGACAGAGGTCTCGCCGGAATTGGATGTAATCTGGCATCTGGCCTCGAGCAGTTGCTGGCCGGCCATCGTCACCTGCCGCGTATTGGCTGCGACCTGTTGCATCACATGCTGCAACTTGTCCATGAACAAATTGAAGAAGCGGCTGATTTCGCCCAGTTCGTCATGGCTTGCCACCTCCAACCGCTTGCTGAGATCGCTTTCGCCCTGCGCGATATCCTCTATCATGGCGGCGAGTCGCCGCAGTGACTTGGAGACCGTCCGCACCAGGCTGAAGCTACCCACACAGGTCAACAACAGACTCGATGCCACCAGGAAATAGACCACAAACGCGAGCCGGCGAGTGCTTGCGCTGGCCTCTGTGGCCTGGTTATCCAGCGTCCGGCTGACCTTGTCCTGGTAGTCGGAAATCGCGCGCAGGAACCCTTCGAAAGCGGGATTCGATTTCTCAATGATGACCTGATGCGATTCGGCATTGTGAGCGTGCATGAGCAGGTCGAACACTTCGGCGTTGGCTTGCGTCAATTTCTCAAACGCGGCTGAAATGCTGGCATCGTCGCGCGCAATCTGCCGGATCTTGGCTTGGGCTTGCTTCACCAGTGCGTCGCTTTGTTGCAGGAGCGCTTCGATGGCATCGGGATCGCGCTCCTCGGTCATTTTTTGCGTGACGCCCTGGACCTTGACGGCCAAGTCCAGCAGTTCGAACGACGCCTGACTTTGGGAGCGCGTGGTCGCCGCCACCCCCCTCGACAGAGACGAAGACACCCGCAGCAGGTAGGACAATCCCAGGACGGCGCCGAAGGTGATGGCGGCCGAGGCGGCTAGCGCCAACGTCATTCGGCGCGCGATGCTGACATTCTTCATATTCCGTTTTCCTGATAACAGGGTCAGGCGGCTAGCGGAGCTTGTCGGCGCGCAGCCCGAAGACGATCGATCCAATCGGTTTCCCCTCGTCGAGCACGGGCAGTCCCACCTGTATCATTTGCAGTCCGGTGGAATCGTCAAGCTTCACCGAACCAGTCCACACTTTTCCGCTCATTGGCACTTCGTGCTTGGGCATGCCTTTGTGGGTCCAGTGCTCGGTCTTGGCGTCGAAGCCGGCCTTGCCGCCGTCGGCTCCCGAAACAAAAACCTTGGCGATCACGTCGTCGTGTTTTGTCTTTAGATACGAGGAAAGGGCAGTCTTGCCCACGGCCCGCACGAAGGGATCGAACAGCGTCAGGCTGTGCCACTTCTCATTGGTCATGGCCAGCGCCTCGGGCGATGGCGTGGTCGAGTTGTAGGCCTTGACCGCGCTGACCACCTGCGGATCGGTGCTGAAGGATTTCAGTTGCTTGATCTCGGCTTCCAACTTTCCCGCATCCTGCGCAAAACCTGTGGTTGCAGGCAAAAAACTAAAACTAAGACTAAGACTAAAGATAATCGCCATCGCCAGCTTCGTTGCCGGCCGGAATGCTGTAGTCATTTTCTTGCCCCTGACTGCGGGAATCGACGAGCCGTCGTCCCAAGTAGTTCCCGTTGTCTATATCGGCGGAATGTGGGGTGCCTTCAGTCGCCGAGGGTGATTGAAGGCTTTTGCAAATGCGCCGATCTGCGAGAGGGAAGGGGAACAATCCATGAGGCCTTACCAGAGAATAGCGCTGATCGCCACCTGCGTAACCATGTTTGCGACGAGTTCCAGAGGCGACGAAATTTCCGATCTGAAAGCGGAAGTCCAGGCATTGCAGCAGCAGTCCGCCGCCCTGGCACAACAGCTGAACACGTTGCAGCGAATCGTTGACCAGGACGAAGGCCCGGCCGGGCAAATGCCCGCGCACCTGGTCGATGCTGCCTATCCGGTTCAGCCGCCGTCCAGCGGCAAGCACGGCTTCTTCGAGCGTAAGCCCGGCGACAAGACGACGTTCTACCTCCCCGGTGGCGAGTTCACCACCTACGCCAATATCGATGTCTCGCTCGATGCCACCACCAAGGGGCTAGGCGGAAAGCTTGGCCCGGATGGCAATCCACCCGTGGGCAACATGGGATGGATGCCTGCCGTGTCCTCGAATCTGTCGTATATCGGAGTGCGCGGGTTTCAATCTTTAAAAGGGCTGCCCTTCAATTTCATCTACCAGTTCGAGACCCAGATCGACATTGCGGCCACGTCGGGCACGAGCGAAACCAACAGCAACGAAAGCGATGTTGTCAAAGGTGGGCTCACCTCGCGCAATAGCTATATCGGAATCGCAAATCCACGCTGGGGTTTGCTGATGATCGGCAAGACCGATGCACCTTACAAGAACTCGACGGCGAAGATGAACCCATTTTCCGCCATGATTGGCGACTATCAAGTCATCATGGCCAATACCGGGGGTGACAACCGGGTTGAGTTTGGCACGCGGCTCGATCACTCCATCTGGTATCAATCTCCTAATTGGCGCGGTTTCGTCATCGATGTGCTGGTCTCGCCCGGCCAGAATCGCGCCGACAACAGCGACAACATCGCCGCCGGAGAATCCGACTGCACCGGCGGTAACATCCCCGGCAGCGGAGCCATCATTCCCGCTACCTGCAGCGATGGGTCGTTCGGCTTGGCCACCAGCGCCAGCC
>JBKQRS010000072.1:0-8610 GCA_052143915.1 Bradyrhizobium sp. | reverse complement strand
CCGTGAAGCTCTCGTTGAGCCCGCCGCCGGAGCGGCCGATGCAGACGCCTTCATAGGCCTGCACGCGCGAACGATCGCCTTCGACCACCTTGACGTTGACGATCACGGTGTCGCCGGGTCCGAACTCCGGAATCGCCTTGCCGGCGGACAATTTTTCGAATTGCTCTTTTTCGAGCTGTTGAATGAGGTTCATCGCAAAATCTCCATTAGCGGCGCGCCCCAGCCGCGAAATGCGCGGGCTGCGCGAAGTATTCGTTTATCCTGCGCGGATTTGGCGCCCGTATACGGCAAAGGCGGGGCGTTGTCACCCTTTCGTCGTGTTTTTTGGCGGTTTTTGGTGCCTGTTTTTGGCGGCCCAGAGATCAGGCCGCCGCGCTTTGGTCAGGGCCTCCGCCTCGGCCAGCCGCCAAGCCGCGACCCTCGCGTGGTCGCCCGAAATGAGGATTTCCGGGATAGGCCGGCCTTCGAAATCCTGCGGGCGGGTGTATTGCGGATATTCCAATAATCCGTCGGAAAAGCTCTCTTCAGCACCGGAACTGGGCTTTCCCATCACCCCCGGCAGCAGCCGGACGCAGGCGTCGATCAGGGCCATGGCGGCGATTTCGCCGCCCGACAGCACGTAATCGCCGATTGAGACCTCCTCCAGCCCGCGGGCTGCGATAACCCGCTGGTCGACGCCCTCGAACCGGCCGCAGACGATCAGCGGGCCGGGCCCGGCAGCGAGTTCCACTACGTGGGACTGGGTCAATGGCCGACCCCGCGGGCTCATCAGCAGCCTTGGTCGGTTCTTTAGACGGTCCTTGGGGCCATCGGAGGCAAGTTCCGCCGCATCGATCGCGGCCGCCAGCACATCGGCGCGCAGCACCATGCCCGGGCCGCCGCCGGCCGGGGTATCGTCGACGCTGCGGTGGCGGTCGGCAGCCGAATCCCGGATGTCGCGCGCCTCCAGGGCCCACAATCCGGACGCCAGCGCCTTGCCTGCGAGGCTGACGCCAAGCGGCCCCGGAAACATCTCCGGGAACAAAGTCAGCACGGTCGCGCGCCATATCCTGGCTTCAGAGGTTTTTGTCTCGGTTACCATGCTCACGCGCCTGTGCCCGAGGACTCGTCGCCCTCGATCTCCTCGGGCAGCGCGATGATCACGCGTCCACCGGCGATATCGACCGTCGGCACCACGGCGTTGGAAAACGGCAGCAGTATCGTCGTGCCGCTTGGTGGCGCGATCTCGATGATGTCGCCGGCGCCGAAATTGTGGATCGCGACGACGCGGCCGAGCGGTTCGTTGGCCGTCGTCACCGCGGCGAGCCCGATCAGATCGGCGTGGTAATACTCGTTTTCGTCGGTATCGGGCAGTTCTTCACGTGCGATATAGAGCTCGATGCCGTTGAGACGTTCGGCCTCCTCGCGCGTGGTGACGCCCTTGAGCGTCGCGACCAGATGACCCTTGGCCTCGCGGGCGCTCGCCACTTCGAAATGACGCGCGCCGTCCATGGTCGCCAGCCGCCCATAGCGCTTCACGGCCAAAGGGTCTTCGGTAAACGTCCACAGTTTCACCGCGCCGCGCACGCCATGCGCGGCGCCGATCCGGGCGACGCAAATGTGCGAGGGGGACATTAGCGGCCCTCATCCTTCGAGACGCGGCGAAGACGCCGCTCCTCAGGATGAGGTGACAGTTCCTCATGCTGAGGAGCACGGCGAAAGACGTGCGTCTCGAAGCACAAGGCCGGAGTCATCTTTTGACCTTACGCCGACTTGGCGGCGGCTTCGGCTTGTGCCTTGCGCTCCTTGCGCGGCACAGCCTTTTCCGGATTGTTGCGCGCGGTGCGCTTCACGACGCCGGCGGCATCGAGGAAGCGCGTCACGCGGTCCGACGGCTGCGCGCCCTTGGCGAGCCAGGCCTTGACCTTGTCCATGTCGAGCTTCAGCCGCTCGGTGCTGTCCTTGGGCAAGAGCGGATTGAAATGGCCCAGACGCTCGATGAAGCGGCCATCGCGCGGAAAGCGCGAGTCGGCGACGACGACGTGATAGACCGGACGCTTCTTGGTGCCCGCGCGAGCGAGGCGGATAACGACTGACATTTGGTTCTCCTTCAAAATCCTACTTTGTTGCTCAGTTAATCTTGCGCGTCATTCCGGGATGCGTGCGGAGCACGCAGACCCGGAATCTCGGCGACCGTTCACATCGAGATTCCGGGTTCGGCTCTGCGAGCCGCCCCGGAATGACGAAATCTCTTCATTTCTTCTTCCCCAGCCCGGGAAAGCCGCCGAGGCCCGGCAGGGTCGGCTTGCCACTGAGGCCGGTAAGTCCCGGCAGATTCGGCAGGCCCGAGCGCAGACCGGCGGGAAGGTCCTTTGGCAGCGCGGGCATGCCGCGCGGCCCCGCACCTCCGGGCATTTTTTCAGCCAGCGCCTTCATCTGTTCAGGCGACGGCATGCCGCCGCCAAAGCCCATCGCCTGCGCGATGCCGGCCAGCGGGCCACGCTTGCCCGAACCCATGGCCTTCATCATGTCGGCCATGTTCCGGTGCATCTTGAGCAGCTTGTTGAGGTCCTCGACCTTGCCGCCGGCGCCGGCGGCGATCCGCTTCTTGCGGCTGGCCTTGAGGATGTCGGGATTTTTCCGTTCGACCCGCGTCATCGAATCGATCAGCGCGACCTGGCGCTTCAGAATCTTGTCGTCGATCCCCGCATTCGCAATCTGATTCTTCATTTTGGCGATGCCGGGCATCATGCCCATCAATCCGGAGATGCCGCCCATATTCGCCATCTGCAGCAATTGCTCGCGCATGTCCGTCAGGTCGAACTGGCCCTTGCGCATCCGCTCGGCGGTGCGCGCGGCCTTTTCGGCATCGATATTCGCGGCGGCCTTCTCCACCAGCGACACCACGTCGCCCATGCCAAGAATGCGGCCGGCGATCCGGCTGGGGTGGAAATCTTCCAGCGCGTCGGTCTTTTCGCCGGTGCCGATCAGCTTGATCGGCTTGCCGGTGACCGCGCGCATCGACAGCGCCGCGCCGCCGCGGCCATCGCCGTCGACCCGCGTCAGCACGATGCCGGTCAGCCCGACGCGTTCGTCGAATGCGCGCGCGAGATTGACCGCGTCCTGGCCGGTGAGCGAATCCGCGACCAGCAGCACTTCGTGCGGATTGGCCGTGGCTTTGATCTCGGCCGCTTCCGTCATCATTTCTTCGTCGAGCGTGGTGCGGCCGGCGGTGTCGAGCAGCACCACGTCGTAACCGCCGAGCTTTCCGGCTTCCAGAGCGCGCCTGGCAATTTGCGCCGGCTTTTGGCCGGCGACGATCGGCAAGGTCTGGATCTCGAGGTCGCGCCCGAGCACCGCGAGCTGTTCCATCGCCGCCGGGCGATAGATGTCGAGCGAGGCCATCAGCACCTTGCGCTTGTCGCGCTGGGTCAGGCGGCGGGCCAATTTCGCGGTCGTGGTGGTTTTGCCGGAGCCCTGCAGGCCGACCATCATGATCGCGACCGGCGGCACCGCGTTGAGGTCGATGCTCTGGCCGTCGGAACCGAGCGTGGCGATCAGCTCGTCATGGACGATCTTCACCACCATCTGGCCGGGAGTGACCGACTTGACCACGGTGGCACCGATCGCCTGCTCGCGGACCTTTTCGGTGAAGCTTCGGACCACGTCGAGCGAGACGTCGGCCTCGAGCAGCGCGCGGCGCACCTCGCGCATCGCGGCATCGACGTCAGCCTCCGTCAGCGACCCGCGCCGCGTCAGGGAATCGAGAATGCCACCAAGCTTTTCCGACAGATTGTCGAACACGTCTTTCTTCCTGCTGCCTCACCCTGAGGAGCAGGCGTAAGCCTGCGTCTCGAAGGGCCGCGATTTTGCCGTGGTCTCATCCTTCGAGACGCCGCTTCGCGGCTCCTCAGGATGAGGGATATTCCAAACACGTTTGCGCCCGAGGGCGCATCGCGCTGTCGGGCGTTGGCCTCCGGCCTCAGGGACCGGGCGGCGGGTCGAAAAGAACGTCTTTTCGAGAAGTGCGGCGGTTAAAGCCCCGCAAGCCCCAAAAGTCAAGGAAAGTCGCGGTCAAATGGCATTTTCGTGAACCTTGGGGGTTAGCTACCCCCTTGCAGAAACAAACGTTTTTGTTGCCAATCCGCGCCATGAGCTCCTCTGGAAAGACCTATGCCGGACCGCCCTCCGATCATTTCGACGGCGAGCGCTTCTTCGATCCCGATGGCGTGCCACCGAAATCGCTCCGTGACGTGCTGCGCTGGCAGTTCGGCCGTGGCCGGCAGCGGCAGGCCTGGCCCAAATGGGTGCCGAGTCCGCACGCCGACACGCCCCCGGCGCGTGTCGAAGGCGACAAGGTGCGGTTGTCGTTCATCGGCCATGTCAGCTGGCTGATCCAGACCGCTGGCCTGAACATTGTGGTCGATCCTGTCTGGTCGGAACGTGCCTCACCGTTTTCCTGGGCCGGGCCGAAGCGCGTCAACGACCCCGGCATTGCCTTCGACGCGCTGCCGCCGATCGACGTCGCGCTGGTGTCGCACGGTCACTACGATCATCTCGACATTGCGACGATGTCGAAACTCGCGGCGAGATTCTCTCCGCGCGTGATCACGCCGCTCGGTAACGACGTGACCATGCGCCGTGCCAACCCGGCAGTATCCGCGGAGGCGTTCGACTGGCATCAACGCGTCGAACTCGGGAGCCGCCTCGCGGTGACGCTGGTGCCGACCCGGCACTGGTCGGCGCGCGGACTGTTCGATCGCAACACGGCGTTATGGGCAAGCTTTGTGCTGGAGACGCCGGCGGGCAAAATCTACATCGTCTGCGATTCCGGTTACGGCGAGGGCACGCATTTCCGCCGTGTCGCCGAGGTGCATGGTCCGTTGCGGCTCGCGATCCTGCCGATCGGCGCCTATGAGCCGCGCTGGTTCATGCGCGATCAGCACATGAACCCCTCCGATGCCGTCAAGGCACTTGGTGACTGCGGCGCCGAGCAGGCGCTGGCCCATCATCACGGCACGTTTCAACTGACCGACGAGGCAATCGACGCGCCAGTCGAGGCGTTACATGCGGCGCTCGATGAGGCCAACGTTCCGCGCGAGCGCTTTGTGGCGCTCAAGCCGGGGCAGGTGGTGGAGATCTAACCTCGCCCCGCTTGCGGGGAAAGGTCGGATTGCCTCGGCGATGCCAACGGGTCGCGCGAACGCGCGCCCGATGACAGGCTCCGCATCGTCGGGTGCAATCCGGGTGAGGGGGACTCACCGCACAAATTGATCTTCGGAATTCGCGGAAGCGGCTCACCCCAACCCTCTCCCACAAGGGGAGAGGGAGCAGACCGATCACTGCGCCGCCGGTTTGATTGCCCAGGATACGCTCACGGCGACCTGCAGCGTCTCCTCACCCTGTGCTACCGGTGCGCCAGGGGCGGCCATCGGGGCTGCCATCCGGCGATAGAGGATCGGGCCGGGCGCGCCGCCCTCCGAAATGCTGAGCGGTGCGCCAAGCGTGACGCCGGCGGCCCGGGCATAGATTTCCGCCTTGCGGCGGGCATCGGCGATCGCCTTTTCGCGGGCCTCGTCGAGAAGTTTCGACGCCTGTGACACCGTGAAATTGATGCCGCCGATATCGTTCGCGCCCGCGCCCACCAGCGTATCGATCACATTCGCGACCTTGGTGATGTCGTGCAGCCGGATCGTCACCCGGTTGCTGGCGCGATAGCCCGTGATGGTGAATGGTCCGCCGGGCTTGCTCGACGAGGTTTGTGGCTGCAACGAAAGCCGCGAGGTCTGGTAATCCTTCTCATCGACGCCGGCGCCCTTCAGCGCCAGCAGCACCTTGCCCATCGCCGCGTTGTTGGCCTCCGAGGCTTCGCGCGCGGTCTTGCCTTCCGAGGTCACGCCGCCGTCGATCTGCGCCAGATCGGGCGGTACCGAGACCTGGGCTTCGCCGGTGACGGAAATGGCGGCCGGCGGTTCCGTCTGCGCCCGCGCAATTGCGGTCGGCAGCGCGGTCGCAGCGAGCACCGTGGCGAGCCTGGTCGCGAGGCAGATGCGATGCTTCATGGGCCTCACTTCAGCGGCACGTAGACATTGATCACCAATTTGTCCTCCGCCGTTTTCAGGGGGTCGGTGATGTATTCCTCGATGAAGGTGTCCTTTGCTTCGAGTTTCTTGTCGTCGAGATGATTGGTGATGGCCTCATAGGTGTTGTCCATATTGTCGTAGGATCCGCGGTGGACAAACTTCAGGGCCTTGCCTTCGGGCGACTTGCCCATGCTCATGGCCTTCGTCAGATTCTTCGGATCCTGCTCGACCGGGATCTCCGCCAAATAGGTGAATCCGGTATCATCGGTGGACGTATAGACGATCATGGAATTGCCGGACGGCTTGATGCCCTGCTTGTCGAGCAACGCCGACAGCGACTTGAGCGATTCAACCAGGGTGTCGAACGCGGAATCCCAGTTGGCGGTGCCCTTGATGACGACCACCGTCTTCGGTGTCAGCGTAATTTCCTCGCCGAACGGATCGGCGGTCTGGACCGGCGCGGGCGATGGCGGCGCGGGCGTTGCCGCGGCTGCCGGTGGAGCGGCCATTGGGCTGGCTGTCGGGGCGGGTGTTGCGGGTGTCGCCGGCGTGCTGGCGGCCGGAGGAGCCGGCGTCGGCGTTGATTGAGCCAGCGCAGCGGCGAAGCCTAACGAAATCGCGGCCACCGGGACCAATGCAACCATGGCAAGGCGGAACGGGCGGGGGCAACTCATCAGGTATTCTCCTTAAGCCTTGTTCGGCACGCGCGCCTCGTCTTGAGTGCCCCGGGTCACGTCGGCTAGGCGCGTGGCGAACCGCTGGCATGCTAACACGCCAGCTCGTCTTTCGTCCCATAGCAGATATTTCATAGGCCTCCCCGCCCGGTAAAGGTCCCCGACACAGATTCACCACACTGGTGCCCCGCTTTCCGATGTTCGCCGGCCCCATGCCGCAACACCTTTGCGCGAACATCGGAAGGCAAACGGGCACCAGCAAGTCGATAATTCCAGTACCGCTTATCGATCTGAAGTCCCTGGTACGAATTCGCCGCTTGCGGTGCAGGGACTTCAGATCGGCGGTACTGGCTAATCCGCCGCCATTCGCCATATAAGCAGGCATAAATCTGGAAACTTCATGAGCGCGCTCGCCAACCACACGTTTGCCAAGATGAACGGCATCGGCAACGACATCGTCGTGGTCGATCTGCGCGATGCGCCGGCAATCGTCACGTCGGAGGAAGCCCGTGCGGTGGCCTCGCCCGCGGGTGTGCCTTATGACCAGCTGATGGTGCTGCAGCCGCCGCGCCTTGCGGGCACCGAGGCTTTCATCCGCATCTATAACAACGACGGTTCTGAAGCGGCCGCCTGCGGCAACGGCATGCGCTGCGTGGCGCGCCGGCTGTTCGAGGCCACCGGCCAGACTGCGGCCACCTTCGAGACCAGGGCCGGCCTGCTGAATTGCTGGCAGGGCCCGTCCGGCGACCTCTACACCGTCGACATGGGGCCGCCGAAATTCGGCTGGAAGGATATTCCGCTCGCCGAGGAGTTTCGCGACACGCGATCCATCGAGCTGCAGATCGGCCCGATCGATGCCCCGGTATTGCACACGCCATCGGTGGTCAGCATGGGCAATCCGCATGCGATCTTCTGGGTCGACGACGTCAATGCCTATGATCTCGCCCGCTTCGGGCCGCTCTTGGAAAATCACCCGATCTTCCCGGAGCGTGCCAACATCACGCTGGCCCACATTGTCGATCGCGATCACATCACGATCCGCACCTGGGAGCGCGGCGCGGGATTGACGAAAGCCTGCGGCTCGGCGGCCTGCGCCACGGCGGTTGCCGCGGCACGGCTGAAGCGCGCCAACCGCGCGGTGCAGATCGCGCTGCCCGGCGGCGAACTTTCGATCGAGTGGCGGCAGGGTGACGACCACGTGCTGATGACGGGCACGGCGACGTTCGAATATGAAGGCCGCTTCGATCCCGCGCTGTTTGCGACGGTCGCATAGTGCGGTGGACTAATCCATGAGCGTCGAAATCGTCACCTTTGGCTGCCGCCTCAACGCCTTTGAATCCGAGGTGGTTCGCGTGGAGGCCGCGCGCGCCGGGCTTACCGACACCATCGTCATCAATAGCTGCGCGGTCACCAACGAGGCTGTCGCGCAGGCGCGGCAATCGATCCGGCGGCTGAAGCGCGAGCGGCCCTCGGCCCGGATCGTCGTCACCGGTTGCGCGGCGCAGACGCAAGCCGAAATGTTCGCATGCATGGCCGAGGTCGATCGGGTCGTCGGCAATGATGACAAGATGCGCGGGGAAACCTGGCACACGGCGCGTACAGTTCTCGATGCCGCCGCGAAGTTCGGCATCACCGCAAGCGAAAAGATCGCGGTCGCCGATATCATGGCCGTCCGCGAGATGGCGCCGCATCTCGTGGAGGGATTTCAAAAGGACCTGCCGCGGGTGTTCGTGCAGGTGCAGAACGGTTGCGATCACCGCTGCACCTTCTGCATCATCCCCTATGGCCGCGGCAATTCACGTTCGGTGCCGATGGGCGCGGCGGTCGAGGATGTGCGGCGCCTCGTTGCCAACAATTATTGCGAGGTCGTCCTC
>JBKQRS010000071.1:0-7211 GCA_052143915.1 Bradyrhizobium sp. | reverse complement strand
CAATTTCCTCGGGACAGACGAGTTTTCGGTAGTGCCGGTGGCTGCCTTCGACCCCGGCGACTTCGTGCTGTTGCGGCCGGGCGTGCGTTGCGCGGTCGATGGCACGGTTATCGAAGGTCGGTCCGAGATCGACCAAAGCCTGATTACCGGGGAGACCAGTTACGTCACGGCGAACGCCGGCACCGCGGTCTACGCCGGCTCGCTCAATATATCCGGCACGCTGCGTGTTCGGGTCTCCGCAGCGTCGGAAAGCACGCTGTTGGCGGAGATCACCCGGCTTCTCGACAATGCGTTGCAGGCGCGCTCCCGCTATGTTCGCCTTGCGGACCGGGCGTCCCGCCTCTATGCGCCGGTCGTGCATGTGACCGCACTGCTGACGGTGCTTGGTTGGCTTCTGCTGGGTGCGAGCTGGCACGATGCCATCGTCACCGGTGTCGCCGTTCTCATCATTACGTGCCCCTGTGCGCTCGGTCTCGCCATCCCCACGGTGCAGACCGTTGCGTCCGGTGCGATGTTCAGGGCCGGGGTCTTGCTCAATTCCGGCGATTCGATTGAACGCCTGGCCGATGTCGATCACGTTATTTTCGACAAGACCGGAACCCTGACTTTACCCGACCTCGAAGTGGTGAGCGGGGCTGATATTCCGGTTTTCGTGCTGGATATGGCCGGGCAGCTTGCGCTTGCGAGTCACCATCCGGTTGCGGCCGCGGTGGCACGGGCTGCAAACGCAAAATCACCCTTCATGGGCGCGATCGAAGAACCAGGGCAGGGGGTGCGCGGCGAAGTCGGCGGGATAGAGATAAGGCTTGGGCGCCCCTCATTCTGCGGAGCGGAACAGCTGGCCGCTGAGCGCGTGAACCTCGATCCGGAAGCGTCATTCGTTGCTTTCAGCTTTGGTGAGGCGAAATACGTGTTTGCCGTCCGGCAAGCACTGCGCCCCGATGCACGCGCGATGATTTCGGAACTGAAGAAGCGCAACATCGCGGTTGAAATCCTGTCCGGCGATCGGGAGCCGGCGGTTCGGGCCGCCGCGCGCGCGCTTGGGGTAGAGGAGTGGCGGGCGGGCGTGACGCCGGCCGACAAGATCGCGCGCATCGAAGAAGTGAAGGGCAGAGGATTCAAGGTGATGATGGTCGGCGACGGGTTGAACGACGCGCCGGCGCTGGCCGCGGCGCACGTTTCGATGTCGCCGATCAGTTCAGCGCATTTGAGCCAGGCGACGGCCGATCTGGTGTTCCTCGGCAAGCCGTTGGCGCCGGTGGTTGCAGCCATCGATTTTGCCCGCAAGGCGTTGCATCTGATGCGGCAGAACCTCTGGCTTGCGGTCGGGTACAACGTCGTGGCGGTTCCGATTGCCATCAGCGGAGTGGTGACGCCTCTGATCGCGGCGGCGGCGATGTCCGGCTCTTCGATCCTCGTCATGCTGAACGCGCTTCGCGCACGCCGCGTCGCGCATGGGGGGCTGTCATGGAAGTAATGGTCATCCTGGTGCCGCTGGCGCTTGGTCTCGGGCTCGTCGGCCTGCTCGGTTTTCTCTGGTCGCTGAGGAGCGGACAGTATGACGATCTCGAAGGCGCGGCCTGGCGTGCGATCGCCGACGACGAGCCGGCGGGGGAAACCCACCCGGACTAAGGCGACACCGTCTTCCGGTAGAGCGCACCGTAACAGGCTGCCGAAATATCCCAGCTGAAGGATCGCGACATCGCGCTGCGGCGCATGGAGTCAAGGCGGTCCTTCGCCATGAACGTCGAAAACGCGCGCCGGATGCCGCCGAGGAATGACTCGGTGGATGGTTGCGAGAACAGAAATCCGGTTTCGCCATCGGTTATGGTTTCCGCCAGCCCGCCGGTTTGATGGCCGATCGGCAGCGATCCGAACTTCTGCGCGTACATCTGGCTCAGCCCGCATGGCTCAAAGCGCGACGGCATCAGCGTAAAGTCGCTGCCGGCGAAAATCCGCCGCGCCTGGCCGTCGTTAAAGCCGATGGTCACGCCGATCGCATCCGGTCTGCGGCGGTGCGCGTCAACCAGGGCCTGCTCGATACCGGGCTCGCCGCTGCCGGTCACGATGATCTGCCCTCCGGCATCGATGATCTCGTCCGCGGCCGACAGCACGAGGTCAATGCCCTTCTGGTGAACCAGACGGGCGACAAGGCCGAAGATCGGACCGCGGGACAGCGCCAGACCGAATTGCTGGCGGACGTAATCGGAGTTCGCCCGCTTGCCTTCCCAGTCTCCCGCAGCGAACGGCTGGGCGAGCTGGGCGCAGACGCGGGGATCCCAGCTCTCGTCGATGCCGTTCAATATCCCGGTCAATTGTTCGGCGTCGGAGCGGCGGCGAAGCAGGCCCTCGAGCCCGCAGCCGAGTTCAGGCGTGGTGATCTCCCTCGCATAGGTCTCGCTGACCGTAGTCAGGTGGGAAGCGTAGACGATGCCGCCCTTGAGGAAGGATAATTTGTCGTAGAACTCAAGGCCGTCGATATGGAAGGAGTCTTCCGGTGCGCCGATCCGCCGCAGCGATTCCTTCGCGAACAGGCCCTGATAGGCCAGGTTGTGGATGGTCAGGATGGTCGGAATCTTGACCGCGCTCCATGCGAGGTAGGCCGGCACCAGCGCTGCCTGCCAGTCATTGGCGTGAACCAGGTCGGCTGCCCAATTCTTGTCCAGCGTGCCTGCGGCGACCTGGGCAGCCACGGAGGCAAACCGCCCGAAGCGCACGTCGTTGTCGGGCCAGTCGCGGCCCGCCGCATCGCCATAGGGATTGCCGGGACGGTCATACAGTTGCGGACAGAGTACGACGTAGACGGGCAGGCCATCCCTGGTCGATCCCAGCCCGAGCGAACAGGCCGGCATCTCTGCTAGTGCCGGAGATTGGCCGACAATTTCGAGATGCGTGAATTGTTCGACGACGTCGCTGTATCCCGGAAGCAGGATCCTGACGTCGCTCCAGCGGCGGAGGGCCCGGGGCAGCGCTGCCGAAACGGCAGCCAGTCCGCCCACCCGGACGAAGTCATCCATTTCCGTGGTAACGAACAGGACGTTCAAAAAACACCCTCACGCGGTGCTCGAGCCAATTCCGACTATGCAAGAACAGTTCCAGTTTTCCGTGGATTGGATGCGGCGGTCTCCTCGATGCCCGGTCGGGCTCAGGCCTGCGTCCCGGGGAGAATGCTTTTCCGGCGGCGCAGCCCAATCTAGGGTAACGCCGTGGCCTCACGGTAGGCAGGCCAAAGGGAGTTCTGCAATGACCATAATGGAAGTCGATGAGGGGAATGCGACAGGGAGCTTCCAGGGCCTTCGCGTACTCGACTTTTCGACCACGATTGCCGGCCCGCATTGCACGCGGATGCTTGCCGATATGGGAGCCGAGGTCATCAAGATCGAGTCGGTCGAAGGCGAGACGATGAGAACCCGGCCGCCGGTTCGCGGCGGCTTCTCCAGCCTGTTCGGCCAGCTCAACGCCGGCAAGAAAAGCCTCGTCCTCGATCTGAAATCGCCCGATGCGGTCGAGGTGATCCGCCGGCTTGTGAAGGCAGCGGACATTGTCGTCGAAAATTTCCGTCCCGGGGTGATGCGAAGATTGAAGCTCGACTACGCCTCCCTGCAAGAACTCAATCCGAGGCTGATCTATTGTTCGATTTCCGGATACGGCCAGACCGGGCCATCGGCGGAATTGCCGGCCTATGCGCCGGTCATCCATGCCGCCTCGGGCTATGATATGGCCCATTTGTCGTACCAGCCCGGGCGAAACCGGCCGGACTACTGCGGAATCTATCACGCCGACATCCTCACCGGCGTCTACGCCTTTGGCGCGGTTTCGGCGGCGCTGTACCAGCGTGAGCACACCCGGAAAGGTCAGCACATCGACGTGTCGATGCTGGAATCGATGCTCAGCCTGACGCCGAGCGAAGTGCAGTGGTCGCAATTTACGGTCGCACCGCCGAGCCGCCCGATGTTCGGCCCCCTCGAGACCGCTGATGGTTATGTGATGGTGGCGATCGCCAGCGAGAAGACGTTTCAGGGTCTTGTCAGGGCTTCCGGCCATCCGGAATGGATCGGCGATCCGCGCTTTGCGAAATATCCCGATCGGCGCAATCACTGGAAGGATTTGATGGACGGCGTCGAGACCTGGTCGCGCACGATCACGACCGCGAAGTGCCTCCTCGAATTGAATGCCCACGGCGTTCCCTGTTCCGCCTATCGCACGGTTGCCGAAGCCTTGCGCGATCCGCAGATCGCCCATCGCGGGGCGGTGGCCGAGGTGGAAGACGGCGGCGGCACATTCAAGGTGCTTAATCTGCCGTTCAAGATGTCCGGAACCCGCATCGCCGCGGGAAAGCGCGCGGCGACCCTGGGGGAACATACGCTCGCGCTGCTTCGAGAGAGCGGCCTTTCCGAAGATCAAATCGCGGCTCTGGTCGGAAAAACGCCGTTGGCGGAGCGCTGCTGACGGAACAGGCGGGCGGACGCGCCGCCGGCGGCATTTTCGCCCCTAGCGCGGGTCTTGCAGCCTTGCCGGAGCCAGCGGTTCCGGCCTATCTAAAAAGCCAAGCATCGACGGGAGAGAAGCGATGAAGAGTTTCAAGGTCGCCGATTTCAATGCTCCTTTGCAGGAGGTGGACCAGCCGACGCCGCAGCCGTCGGGAACGCAGGTCCTGATCAAGGTGAAGGCGGCCGGCGTCTGCCACAGCGACCTGCACATCTGGGAAGGCGGCTACGATCTCGGCCATGGACGAAAGCCGCTCTCGCTCAGCGATCGCGGTGTTTCGCTGCCGCGCACGATGGGGCATGAGACCGTCGGCGAGGTGCTGGCGTTCGGACCCGATGCGAAGGCCGACACCGGCGGTCTCAAGGTCGGCGACGTCGCGCTGGTCTATCCCTGGCTTGGCTGCGGCAAATGCGAGGCCTGTCTCGCCGGCGATGAAAATATGTGCCTGAAGCCTGCCTCGCTCGGCGTCTATTGCGACGGCGGCTACGCCGATCATATGATCGTGCCGCATCCGCGCTATCTCCTGGACCTCAGGGGCCTCGATCCCGTGACGGCCGCGCCTTACGCGTGCTCCGGGGTCACCACCTACAGCGCCCTGAAGAAAGTGGAGTTCGCCTTCGATACGCCCATCGTCATTTTCGGCGCGGGCGGCCTCGGCCTGATGGCGCTGTCGCTGCTCAAGGCCATGGGCGGCAAGGGCGCCATCGTCGTCGATATCGACGCGCGCAAGCGCGAGGCGGCGGAGCAGGCCGGCGCGCTTGCGACCGTCGACGGCGGCGCGCCTGACGCGCTGGAACAGTTGGCCAGCAAGGCCGGCGGACCCATTCGCGCCGTGATCGATCTGGTCGGTAACGCCAAGACCACGCAACTCGGCTTCGACTGCCTGACCAAGGGTGGCAAGCTCGTCATCGTCGGCCTGTTCGGAGGCGGCGCAACATGGGCATTGCCGCTGATTCCGATCAAGGCCGTGACGATCCAGGGCAGCTATGTCGGCAATCTCCGGGAGACCCGGGAACTGCTCGAACTCGTGCGCGCCAAGAAGATCGCGCCCATTCCAGTCACGCCGATGCCGCTCGCCAAGGCCAATGAAGCCCTGGTTGATCTGCAAAAGGGCAGGCTGGTCGGCCGCGCGGTGCTCACGCCGTAACCCGCATCTATCGTTCATTGCGAGGAGCAAAGCGACGAAGCAATCCAATCACTTGCAGTCGTTTCCGAAAGTCCTGGATGCTTCGCGGAGCCTGTGATCGGGCGGCGCGCGGCACCGACCCGGCTGGCTTGCAATGATGACCTCAACCGTTCCCTTAACCCCTTCAAGGAAAGTCCAAGGAAATTCGATGTCAGCTAACAACGCGCTCCACATTGCCGTGCTTGCCGGTGACGGCATCGGCCCCGAAGTCATGGCGCCGGCGCTTGAAGTCTTGCGCAAGATCGAGGCGACCACGGATCTGAAGTTTCGCTTCACCGATGCCCCGGCTGGCGCCAACCACTATCGCGAGACCGGCAAGTCGATGCCGGACTCGACGGTGCGGCTGTGTGACGAGGCCGACGCGATCCTGCTCGGCGCCTGCGGCCTGCCGTCGGTGCGCTATCCCGACAACACCGAGATCATGCCGCAGGTGGAACTGCGGTTCCATTTCGACCTTTACGCCGGCGTGCGACCGGCGCGTCTCATTCCGGGCGTGCCCAGCCCGATCGTCGGCGCGGATCAGCGCGGCATCGACCTCGTCGTGATCCGGGAATCCACCGAAGGCCTGTTCGCCTCGATGGGAAAAGGCGTTGTCACGCATGACGATGCGCGAGAAACTCTCGTCATCACACGCAAGACCTCGGAACGGTTGTTCGAGTTTTCCTTCAGGTTGGCCGAACGTCGCAAGGCGCGCGGCCGGCCCGGCGCGTTGACCTGCGTCGATAAAGCCAACGTATTCAAAGCCTTCGCATTCTTTCGCGAGATGTTCGATGAGGCGGCTCACCGTCATCCGGAGGTGAAGGCCGATCACCTATATGTCGACGCCTGCTCGGCGATGCTGGTCAAGCGGCCCTGGGACTTCGACGTGATGGTAATGGAGAACATGTTCGGCGATATCCTCTCCGACATGACCGCCGGCCTGATCGGTGGCATGGGCATGGCGCCCTCGGCCGACATCGGCGACCGCCATGCGGTGTTCCAGCCGTGCCACGGCACCGCGCCCGACATCATGGGGCAGGGCAAGGCCAACCCGACCGGGATGATCCTTTCGGCGGCCATGATGCTCGACTGGCTCGCCGACAAGCACGGCCTCGAGGCCGCGGCTGAAGCCGGCGAGCGGATCGAGCGCGCGGTCGACAAGGCCTATGCGGACGGCATCAAGCCAATGGAGTTCGGCGGCCGCAACGGCACCGCGGATATCGCCAAGGCGGTGTTAGAGGCGTTGTAGGGGGATCATTCCCTCGGGCGAGGGTTAGAGTGGGCAAACCGCTCTCATCCCTCATGGTGAGGAGGCGCGTGAGCGCCGTCTCGAACCATGAGGCCCGCTGGTGGCTTCATCCTTCGAGACGCGACGAAGACGCCGCTCCTCAGGATGAGGGTCAGGCCATTCGCTCATCGATTGTTTCGGATTTGAATTTCAAAGAGCTGGCAGCCACAGTCCCGCGATCTCGCGGCGCGTTTCGCCCGAGTTGTGCCAGAAACCTTCCGCCCACTCGAACATCAGAGGGCGCAGGGAATGCCGGGCGCTTGGTGCGCC
>JBKQRS010000070.1:0-8363 GCA_052143915.1 Bradyrhizobium sp. | reverse complement strand
CTCACCGGTTGTTTTGCCGCAGACACTAGCACTTTGCGGCGCGGTAGCGAGAGCGGTATTGACCACCTCTCATTGTTTCAAGCCGGGACCGGCGCGGGTATCGTCGCCGCTCAGGAAATTGATGCTTTCCTGCCAAAGCGCTGGTCGCATCGTTTCAAAATGCATCAAATGGGTGCCGCGGCCTATCTTGACGTCACGCTTGACCGGCGATCCGGTAAATGCATCGAACAGCCGCCTCGCGTCGTCGTCGAGCATGAGCCCGTCCCATTCGCCGCGTATGATGGCGACCGGCGATCGGACGAGCGAGGGATCGTAGGCCAGCCGGCCGTGCCACGCCCTGATGATCTCGCTGAAGGGACCCAGCGGAACCTTGACGCCGGCGGGATAGCGCAGGCGGCTCTCCGGATCGCTGTCGAGATAGCGTTCGCCCCATTCCTCGAAATGTCCTCGCGATAAAACCTGCGACTCATGCGCGAACACGTCTTCGATAAACCGGTTCCACTGATCTTCCGTCGTCACGATGCGCCACGCCGGAAATGAAGGTGGCGTTTCGTAGCGCCGGGGATCGCGGCGTCCGATCGGGGCAAACAGCACCAGCCGGTCGACCTGCGCCGGATGCCTGCCGGCGAACAGGCATGCGGGCATCGAGCCCCATGAATGAGAAATCAGCGACAGCTTCTCGATGTTCTGGTGCGTCAGGATGAATCTGATGGCGGCCTCCAGCTGCCCTGCGGCATCCTCCGCGACACACAAAGCCGGGTTGTCGGCCGCGGGCTGAGCCATTTCCGGATATCGATCGGAATGGCCGAAGCCGTAGAAATCCAGTCCCCACACGTCGAAGCCGGCCTCGATCAACGCATCGCGCCAGGATTTCCCGTCAAAGCGGTGCGCGATCGACAGCGCCGAGGCAAACGTCGCTCCGTGGACGTAGAGAACGGCGCGACACGGCTGGAACCGGGCTTTCTCTGCGGGCAGGAGCCGCAAGAACAGCGACAATCCCCTGACTGGGCCTGGAATGCGAAAATGCTGCTCGCGCGGGTCGAGCTGCCGGGCGGTCGAAAAATCCATCGTTGAGCCATCCATGGCGAGACATCCAGTTGACCGGTTGGGGCGCGGCTGTTGGGCACGCGCCATTCAACTCGCCTTCATAGGATGAGTTTCCGCTCATTGGTTCGATCGCGGTCGAAGTAATCTTATTGCGCACACCGAACTCGCCGGGGCGTTGTATTTGATCAAGGTCAAGGCGGGGCTGGCGATTTGTGCTTTGTTTATCAGAGGTCAGGAACGATCGCGGCTGAGCAAATTGGAGCGAGCTTCCTGGACGTTTTTCAGTTGGGCTTGAAAGTTGGGCTGCGGATGTTCGCTGGATGTGTTTCCATTTGCGAGCATCTGTTGCCCGGTCTCAGGCAGATTTGCAGCGGCGAGAATTGTCATGCGCACCTATTATTTCGACCTGACGGAC
Source organism: Bradyrhizobium sp. (assembly GCA_052143915.1). Taxonomy (GTDB): domain Bacteria; phylum Pseudomonadota; class Alphaproteobacteria; order Rhizobiales; family Xanthobacteraceae; genus Bradyrhizobium. The sequence continues at coordinate 6,901 of JBKQRS010000070.1, read as the reverse complement.
GGCATCCCTACCAGGGACAGACGGGGGCTGGAGTTTCTCACGGTCTCGGGTGCGATCGAGCACAGCAAGGAGCTCGCAAGACGGCTTCGCGACGATCCCCGATGCAGGGATTCCGACCTTTCGATCGTCGTCCTTGACGAATCCGGCACGGAGATTCACCGCGAGCGCGTGTACCCGGACAAACCGGAATCCGGGCTATCCTTCAGCAGGATCGCGTAACGGTCGGCTCGGCTGTTACCGCGCAATGTGAGGCTCTTGAGAATCCTCGCGGCGCGGCGAAGAGGCGCGCCGCTTGACCGTGACCGATAGCGGGGCTTTCGAGAGCTTCGCGGCCCGGTGGATATCGAAATCACCATCGGGCGGCTGCCCATCCCGGCATCTAAAGCCAAAGAGTCCGCAGAACTCGTCTGCGGTCTCTTGCTATTTCACTGCTGCTTTTCCCAGAACGACAACAGCCCCTGCGAGGCCGAGCCGCCGATCACGCAGGGAATGCCGACCGCGATCTGGCCAAGCGCCGCCGCCGAGACACAGCCGAGCGCGACCGCGCCGACACCGACCTGCCCCCAGAAGTCGAGGTTGCGTCTGGAGTCGGAGCCCTTGGCCTTGAGTTCTTCCACGGCGGCAAGCGCATCTTTCCGCACCGCGCCGAGTTGCACCGTGTCGGCCGCCTCGACCACCTCGCCAAGCGGCGGCTTGACCGCGGCCGGCTGCACGGAGAGTTCGCTGCGAAGATATTCGCGTAAACCCGCATCGCGCACCGCGTAGCTGGCGAGCGTGTAGCGCGCCATGCTGCCGACCGTGAGCTTGTCGACGGTGTCGCGGCTCTTGCTCCAGGGCAGCATCCCGATGATGCGCAGGATCGGCGTGTAGGAGCCGGTCGCGAAATAATATCCCCACAGCGTGTCGAGCAGATCCTGATTGCCGGCGAAGGTCTGCTGCATCTTCATCTTCTTCTCATCCTTGGCGAAAGGATTTTGCGTGAACGCACCGCGCAATTTATCCCACATGCCGGGCTTGGTTTCCTCCAGCGGAATCTCGGTGAGGGTCGGCAGCGTACCGGCGAGGTAGCTGTCGATCATTACCTTGCGGCCCGGCATCTTCAGCGCAACCTTGCGCAGGAGGTTGCGCCAGTCGGGCAACCCCGAAAAGGCGATGGCGCGCACGATCACCCATTCGTCTTCCGGCGGCACCGGAAAGAAACTGTTGACCAGTTGCTCGGCCCTGGCCGGGTTTGATCCGATCGCACCCGCGATGAAGCCGAGATAGATGCCGGCATTCTCCGGCTCCCTGAAGGTCTGCGAGTGAAACAGCACGCGCACCGCCGCGGGGATATGCGCGTAATCCGGCTTGGCGCGGTAATTGTAGATCCACTGCTGTACCACGCCGAGCGAGGTGCGCGGATCGATCTCCGGCGTGATCGCGGCCGACGCGGGCTGGACCAGCACGAACAGGGCAGTGACGAAAGCTGCATAACGCATGTGACGCTCCCAAGCGCGGACGTTTTCTCGGCTCTATCGCTAGGTTCCATTTGAAGCGGCTATGCGACGATTCTTGGAGCGCATTTTCCCGGCTGCGTCGAAATTGTGGCGAGGCGTTAACACTTATGGCGTCGTCTCACCCCAACGCCGACATTCTTTCGCCCCGCCGGCGCACTTCGATCGCGTTGGGACGGGCGGGATAACAGGCGGATCGTGATGAGGCCATCCCTGGCGTCGGGCCGGCAGCGCCTGCGGTCGCAAGCCGCAGGCGCGCTCGTGATTGCAGCGCTCGCGCTTTTCTCCGTGAAGGCTTTCGCGGCCGAGACAACTGCGCCGGCACGCGGGACTATCGAAGTCGAAGGCAATCGCCGCATCGACGCCGAGACGGTGCGGTCGTATTTTCACGCCGCGCCCGACGGGCGCTTCGACGAAGCCGCGCGCGACGCGGCGCTGAAGGCGATGCTTTCGACCGGCCTGTTCGACAAGGTCGAGATCGAGCGCGCCGGCGAGCGGCTGGTGGTGCATCTTCACGAGGCCCCGGCGCTCGAACGCGTCGCCTTCGAGGGCAACAAGAAGATCAACGACACCGAACTCAGGGCGGTTGTCGAATCCAAGCCAGGCGGCGCCTTGCAGCGCGCCGTGGTGCAGGCCGATGTCGGGCGCATCATGGAAGCCTATCGGCATGTCGGCCGCGACGATGTCGGCGTCAGGCCTGAGATCATCGACCGCGGCAACGACCGCGTCGACCTTGTGTATGTGGTGACGGAAGGCGCCAAGACCCCGGTGCGGCAGATCAACTTCATCGGCAACAAGGCCTTCGGCAAACGCCAGCTCGCCGCCGTGATCAAGACCTCGGCCAGCAACATGCTGAGTTTCCTGACCGGCGGCGACGTCTACGATCCGGACCTCGTCGCCGGCGATCGCGAACAACTGCGGACGTACTACCGCAGCAAGGGTTATGCGGACGCCAGTGTGCCTTCGGCGCTCGCCGAATACGATCCCGCGACGAAAGGATTCACGCTGACCTTCACGATCGACGAAGGCCCGCTCTATTCTTTCCGCGACATCAGAATCGTCTGCAATGTGGAAGGATTGGATCCCGAAAAATTTCGCCGCCTGTTGCTGGTACGGCAAGGTGCCCTGTTCGACGGCACCGCGCTCGACAAGACCGACGACGTTATTGCGATTGAACTGGCAAAACTCGGCTATCCCTTCGCCCATGTCACCCCCCGCACCACGCGCGATGCAACAGCAAGGCGCATCGACGTGGCGCTCGAGATCGACCAGGGGTCGCGCAGCTATGTCGAACGCATCGACGTCCACGGCAATTCCCGCACGCGTGGCTATGTGATCCGGCGCGAATTCGACGTCGCCGAGGGCGATGCCTACAACAAGGGCCTGATCGACCGCGCCGAACGGCGCCTGAAAAACCTGAACTTCTTCAAGACCGTCAAGATCACGGCGAAACCCGGCTCGGTGCCGGATCGCGTCATTCTCGATGTCGAGGTGGCGGAACGAGAGACCGCCGATTTCAACGTCGCCGGCGGCTATTCCACCGTCGATGGCTGGCTGGCCGAGGTCAAGCTTGGCGAGAGCAACTTCATGGGCACTGGCGTCGCGGTAAGATCGGCCTTCACCTACGGCCAATACAGCCGGGGTATCGATCTGTCGGCGACGGAGCCGTATTTTCTCGACAGCCGCGTTTCCGCCGGCGTCGATCTTTTCGCCAAACAAACCGATTCCAACAGCTACCAGTCCTACGGCACCGAAAGTTACGGCGCGATGATGCTGCTCGGAACGCCGCTGACCGAGCAGCTTGGTGTGCAGTGGCGCTATTCGATCTCGCGGCAGACCGTCACGATCGATCCGGCGTCGCTCGCCGCCACCCCCTCGCTCGCGATCCAGCAGGCCGCCGCCGCCGGGCCGCAATGGGTCTCCGCCGTCGGCAGCACCGCCACCTACTCTACGCTCGACAATACCAAGGTCCCAACCAGCGGCTTCAATTCGCAGCTAAAGCAGGATCTCGCCGGCCTCGGCGGCGACGTGAGGTTCATGCGAACTACCGAAGATTTGCGCTACTATCATTCGATCAACGACGACGTGGTGGGCCTGGTGCGCGCGCAAGGCGGTTACATCACGGGCTGGGGCGGCCAGCAGGTGCCCTTGATCGACAGCTTCTTCGGGGGTCCTTCCATGGTGCGGGGATTTGCGCCCAACGGCTTCGGTCCGCGCGACCTCACGCCGGGCACGACGATGGATAATGTCGGCGGCAGCATGTACTGGGCGACGACGACCGAACTGCAAAGCAATATCCCCGGAGTCCCGGCGGAATACGGTCTGAAGGCAATCGCCTTTGTCGATGCCGGCAGCGTATTTCGCTACAGCGGGCCGACGACGTTTCCGGGCTCGACGCAATCGCTGCAACTCGCCAACGCCAACGTCCTGCGCTCTTCGGTCGGCACGGGCCTGACCTGGGCCTCGCCGTTCGGCGCACTCAGCGTCACCTACGCGGCCCCGCTGTCGAAAGCGTCCTATGACGTGGTGCAGCCGCTCGGCTTTACCGCCTCGCCGTTCTGACGTGTGTGGCTGATCTGCTCCGGCGCTGACCGAAATTAGCCCGGGTATCATGACGGACGAAAGTTAGACATCCCGAAACCGGCAAAGTTCCGATAAACGGCATCGGCTTTATTTGGGTCTGTGAAGCAGCCGAATGACGAAGCGGTCGCCGTTCCAAACCTCTATATCAAAATTGTTGATCAGCCGCTTTGCCTTGGCGACGGCTCCGTCATCGTCGCCGCAAACGATCTCCTTGAATCCCATAAAATGACCATCGCTTGCGACGGCATAGGCTCGATATTCCGCTCGCGGAGAGCCGGCACGCTTGCCCTTGGCGATGTCGATGGTCGACGTCGCCAGCTGGCTCGGATCGCTCTGAGGCTTGGGGTGGGTCATGGCTTCTATCTTGCGAACCTCACCCGGGCGGAGGCCATCCAGCCTCGGGCTGCGGCGCAACCGTCGAATTGAGAGTTCAGCAACGTGATCGGGCGGGATGACGCTTCTAACCGCCGCGACAGCTTCGCTATGCGGCAGCGCCACTGCCCAAAGCGATGTGGTTCCATCGGGCGCAAGTACTTCAACGGTTGGTGTTACAACGCGAGCCATAGCGCAAAATATAATCGCCGTCGCCTCAACCAAAACTTAAAAATTTTTTTGGCGATAACTGTTTGGTGACATTGCCGCATTTTTCGTGGCATCTGTAATACCAGTCGCATTCAATCCTGGATTTGAAATTCTTGTGAAGGGATCCGTGCTGAATGAGCGCGAACGAAACCTCCGCGTCGAACCAGAGATAGGCTGGTGAGGACGATCTGTTCTGCAAGACACCATCCCGTTTCGCGGCCGTGCCCTCGAGATCGCGGCCTGATCTCTGACGCCGTTTAGACGGCTGTCATGGGCCGACGAAGGCTGTCGGCCCATGATCTCAGGACTCGCTGAAGTTCGATTGCCGCGATCAGTGTTGCCGCTCGACATGCGCCGGCGAGATGCCCGGCGGATCCGACGAATCCCGGCAATCGCTGCAGCTCAACGCCGGCTGTGACTACTTCTCGAGCTTGTTGTGGACCTGCCAGAAGCGCAGCGTGCGCTGGGCGGTCTCCAGCGACAACTTGCCGTAATCCTTCGCAGCTATCTTCAGCGTTTCGTCGCCGATTTTTTGCTTGGACGGGCGCTTGCAAAGGATGCTTTCGACCGCCATCCAGCCAAATCCCGCGGCTTTGCAGGGAATCAGGATCAGATCGGACCGCGGCCCCTCCAGCAATTGCGCCATCATTTCGGTAGACCCACCACCGAGAAGCGCGAGCGATGCAGCCACATTATCGAACTTCTTGCCTTCGGCAAATTTGATGATGGCGTCGTCGTGCAGTTCGGAGTTTTCATTCAGCAGCTTGACCAGCGCTTCGGCGCGGCTGAAGTCCCGTGCATTTTCCTGCGCTGCTGACGCAATGGCTTTAAGAACCCGCTTGATCTCTTCCTGGAGTTCGGGAGGTGCCAGGGCCATCAGTCGCTCGCGTACCGCATCGGTCGCGCGCTTCAGCAGATCGCGCAGGAATTTGAGAGGCAGATCGACGCGAAGGCCGAGGATTTCGACCAGCTCGGCATCTGCTTCCGAGCGCTCGACGATTTTGGAATAGCCGGTATCGGAAAAGCGCGCGCCGGCGTTGTTGGCGAGCTTTCGAATGACCTTGCCTTCGCCGCGGTCGACGATCACGTCGGTGACGGCTTCCGGGAGGTTCGTCCGGCCCGAGATGGCCAGCAGATGATCCTGGCCTTTGGTGCTCGCAATCTCCACGAGGTCGCTGGTCCGCAGGCGGCTGGAGGTGGCCAGCACGCTGCCGGCCACCGCGATTTCGTTATCCCGCGCGAGGTGTTGAATGACTTCGAAAGGCGCGTAGTCGACGGGCGCCAGACGCGCGCTGAGTTCGGCCCTGGCCCGGCTCTCGACGCGGGTAACAAGAAGACACAACACGTCGTCGAAGACCCTGACTTGATCCTCGCTGAGGCGCTCCCCGCCATGCAGGAAAAGATCCGTTACCTGTCGAAGCGTCGAGACACGTCTTTCCGACGAACCGCTCCTGACGGCATCTTCGAGTTCGGCGATAATGGAATCCGGCTGTAGCATAATCAGGCCCCAGTCAATAGTCGCGGGCGCGGAGCCCGGTTTGAGGAAAGTCCCGGAAAGTTGGGCATTCGAAAAGGACAGTGTTGCGGCGAGCCTTTAAGATGGCGTTAAGCTGCGCTTTCATTGCAGCGAATCCGGCAATCAATACTAACGAGTACCGAATATTCGACGCCTGCTCCTCAGCAAGAAACGGGCATCGTTGTCCAAAAAACGCCAACAGGCGAGGCGTGGATCACGGGGTCGGCCCGGGCCTGCTCAAACCATGCGCGCTACCGGACCGAATCCGCTCTTCCGCCAATCGAGTCCGCGGCTACCGGCAGACCCGCACGCCGTTGACCAGGCGCATGTCGAGATGCCGGCCTGGCGGGTCAGGAGGATCCTACTTCTGCTGTTGAGCAAACCGCATGACGAAGCGATCGCCGCACCAAAGTTCGATGTCGTGACCTTCGACCAGCTGCCTCGCCCTCTCGGCGGCTTCAACGTCATCGGCGCAATCCAGCGCCTTGAAAGCGATATGGTACCCGTCGGTCCCGACGGAATAAGCCATGTACTCTGCCATCCCTGGTGTTCCCCGCCGGGTGATTGATTCCAAGGTAGGCGCTATTTGCCAGGATTGCGGTGCGGCCTGAGGACGCATGGGCCGAGGCCCACCCGCGCAGATGGAATTCGAGAACGGCGCGGAATTCCCATCAAAATGATGTAGCGGGGCGGGTATGTCGGTCCGGTTGCCGAAGAATACCCCCGG
>JBKQRS010000069.1:0-10375 GCA_052143915.1 Bradyrhizobium sp. | reverse complement strand
CCATGGTCGGCATGCGCAGCCCCGCGCTCGATCTCGCATGGAAGATGCCGGGCTTCCGCAAGCGGATGGGCAAGCGGGTTCCGATCGACGAGTGGCTGTTCCCGAATATTAACACCGGATGCGTGATCAAATTCAACGAGCGCGGCGAAGTGCTAGACTCGCTCTGGGACCTGCACGGCGTCAACCATCCGATGATCACCTCGATGCGCGAGCACCGTGGCTATCTCTATCTCGGCGGTATCGCCAACAACCGGATCGGCCGCTACAAGCTCAGCGGGGCCGACCCCGATTTTGTGCAGTACGACCGGCGCTGGGGCAAGAGCAAGTGATCGCAGCCCTGAAAACATTCACCGACCGCTTGCTGGGGCGGGGTGACGCGACCATCACGGTGCCGTCGTTCGACGGCGCGTTGAAGCCGAACCAGATCTTGGAAAAGGCCGAGTTTGTCGGGCAGTTCGACGCGCCCGAGGACCTCGCCACCGACGGCAAGGCGCTCTATATCGCCGACGGCACTACGCTTCGGTGCCTCGATGGCGCCGCCACCACCGAGGTCCGGCGTTTCGTCCGCCCCATCACCGCGCTGTGTTGCCTACCGAATGGCGGCATTGCGGTCGCGCTCGATGGGCGCGAGGTCCAAGTGTTCGCAGAGCCCTCGGCGCCATCAGCTACCGTCACTTTTTCCGGTCCGTCGATGAACGCGATCAACGCGCTTGCGCCGGGACCCGACCAAACGTTGGTTGCGACCGACGGCTCGACGGCGCACCCTTACCGGCAATGGGTGCACGATCTGATGGAGCGCGGCCGCACCGGGCGCGTCCTTGTCCTCGATCCGGCAAGCGGCAGTGTCCGCACGCTCGCTTCCGGGCTGCGCTATGCGTTCGGCGTATGCGCAGGAGGTAGCGACCTCTTCGTCAGCGAAAGCTGGCGGCACCGTGTGATCGCCCTAAGCGCGGACGGAAGCCAGCGTACCGTGCTGGAACATCTGCCGGTCTATCCTTCGCGGCTGTCACCGGCCGCTTCCGGCGGTTTCTGGCTGACCGCGTTCACCGCGCGCACCCAGCTTGTCGAATTCGTGCTGCGCGAGAATGCCTACCGTCGCCGCATGATGGTGGAAATCGACCCGGAATACTGGATCGCGCCGAAACTGAAATCCGGTCAATCCTTCCTGGAGCCGATGCAGGGCGCGCACATCAAGACCATGGGCGTCGTCAAGCCGTGGGCGCCGCCGCGCTCCTACGGCCTCGTCATCCGGCTCGACGCGGGCGGCGTGCCGCTCTACGGGCTGCATTCCAGGGTCGACGGCGTCAACCATGGTGTCGTGGCGGCCGTCGAAATGGATGGCTCGCTGTTCGCCATCGCCAAGGGGCCCGGCCGCCTGTTGCGCGTGCGGCTTGCCGGAATCGAGCAGGAGTTGCGCGCATGAGCGACATTATCCTGGCGCTGCGCAAGGCGACAAAACTCTATGCCGGCGTTCCCGCGATCGAGAACATCGATTTCGAGCTGCGGCGTGGCGAGATTCATGCCCTCGTCGGCGAAAACGGTGCCGGCAAATCGACATTGACCAAAGTGATGGCTGGCGTCGTCACCCTTACCTCCGGGACGATGGAGGTCGGCGGCATCGAAGCGGCGCCGCGCACGCCGCTAGAAGCCCGCCACCTCGGCATCGCCATGGTGTTCCAGGAGAACAGCCTGGTTCCGACCATGACGGTCGCGCAGAACTTGTTTCTGGGACAGGAGCGTTTCTACAACCGGCTGCGCGGCATCTACATCGCCGCCCAGCAATTTCTGCAATCGCTCAACTTCGACGTCACCCCCACCGCGACCGTCGGCCTGCTCGGCGCCGCCAAGAAGCAGATGGTCGAAATCGCGCGCGCCGTGCTGCACGAGGCCAAGGTCATCATCTTCGACGAGCCGACCGCCACGCTTACGCCGGAGGAGAAGAAATATTTTTTCGATCTCGTGCGCGATCTCAAGCGCCGCGGCGTCTCGATCGTGTTCATCTCGCACGCGCTCGAGGAAGCGCTGATACTGGCCGACCGGATCACCATCCTGCGCGACGGCAAGCATGTCGTGACCGACGACGCCGTCAAATTCGACAGAGCGCGGATCGTTCAGGCGATGGTCGGGCGCGATTTGTCGAACACGCTCTATGGTTCGCGCAAGAACAGTGTGCGAGCCGCCGGCGCGCGGGTCCTGACCGTGCAGAACCTCAAGATGGCGCCGATGGTCAAGAACAACTCGCTTTCAGTGTTCGCCGGGCAGATCACCGGGGTGTTCGGCCTGGTTGGCGCCGGCCGCACCGAGACGTTCAAGATCGTGGCCGGCGTTCTCAAGCGGGATTTCTTCCACGGCGGCGAAGTGATCCTGCACGGCAAGCCGGTGCGCTACCGCGTTCCCGCGCCGGCGGTGCGCGCCGGCATCGCCTATGTCACGGAAGACCGCAAGGTCGAGGGTTTCTTCGAAACCATGTCGGTGGTCCGCAACATCTATCTCGGGCTGGTCGCCAAGCTGCCGGGCGGCCGCTTTTTCCTGTCCAGCCGCGAGGCCGACAAGGTCGGCAAGAGCTGGGTCGAAAGGCTTAAGATTCGCGCGACCGGCAACGACATCAAGGTCGTCGAACTCTCGGGCGGCAACCAGCAGAAGGTCGTGATCGCCAAATCGCTGGTGCAGGATCCGGATCTGATTATTTTCGATGAGCCGACGCGGGGCGTCGACGTGGGCGCGATCGTCGAGATCCACGAACTGATCCAACGGCTGGCCGACGAAGGCAAGGCTGTCGTCGTCATCTCATCATATTTGCCCGAGATCATGGCGTTATCCGATCGCGTCCTCGTTTCCCGGCAGGGCAAGGTAGTCGAGGAATTCTCCGCGTTGGAAGCGACAGAAGAGAAAATCATGTACGCGGCGGTTCACTGAAAGGTTGATTTGGACCGACTCATACGACCGCCCTGGGAACGTCCGGTGTTGGTGGCGGTCGTTCATGCGCAAAAAGTATCGCACTGCAACATCCGGATTGCTCTTGCGGTAGCTAGGCAATAGCGGAATCAGGCATTTGATGGCCACAAGAAGCGAACCTTGTCCGGCGCCAATGCCGACTGGCTGCGCAAGCGCGTTCGCTCGGGACCATTCACCTTACGCAAGCTGACGAAGGAACTGGCTGCGCGGGGGATCAAGACAGACGTCCGGGCGGTGTGGACTTTTGTTCACGCCGAGGGGCTGAGCTTCAAAAAAACAATCCGGCCAGCCGAACAAAACCGCCCCGATATCGCCCGCAAACGAACACGTTGGAAGGCCCATCAAGGCAGGATTGATGCTTCGCGCCTGGTCTTTATCGATGAGACCTGGGTCAAAACCAACATGGCGCCGGCGCGCGGCTGGGGGCCGAGCGGGCGGCGTCTCGAAGCATCCGCGCCTTTCGGCCACTGGAAGACCATGACCTTCATCGCGGCGCTGCGCCACGACCGGATCAGCGCACCATAGGTCATCGACGGGCCCATCAATGGCGAACTCTTCACCCTCTATGTTGAGAAGGTGTTAGCTCCCACCTTGGCAAAGGGCGAGGTCGTCATCCTCGACAACCTCGGCAGTCACAAGGGCAAGCCGGCCCGCAACGCCATCCGCGCCAAGGGAGCGCATTTGCTCTTCCTGCCGCCCTAGAGTCCCGACCTCAATCCGATCGAACAGGTCTTTGCCAAGCTCAGACATCTCTTGCGCAATGCCCAGCCACGCGACGTCGAGGCAACATGGCGAAAAGTCGGCGAACTCCTCGACCTTCTCACCACACGAGTGCGCCAACTATTTCAGAAACTCTGGCTATGTTTCTGTCTAAAAGCATCATGCTCTAGGGTCCGTACTCGATAAGAGCTAACCCATTGAACCTGAATCGGTCTGCTTTTCCGCGCTGTGCTTCGACGGTGAATCAGATCAGGGACTTACACGCTATTGAGTCCGGACCCTAACTAAAGCGCATCGTTATTCGGGTCTCGCGGCTGGCCCTAGCTCGATCATGCCAAGTTCTACGAGCGTGCGGTGGAAGCGGCGTTTCATTTCCGATGACGACGCGAAATAGGCATCGCCACAATGTTCAAGAAGGCTCGCGCGCGTGGCAAAAATTTCATCAAGAGGCAGACCAGCCTGCTGCAACGCGACTGTGCCAAGAAAAGCAATATCCAAGTTTCTGCTCCGACCAGAAACAGGCCGATCCGATGGGCAATTCAGGGCTTCGATAGCGTAGAACGTGCGGAACTGGCGCCGCGCGTCTATCGGGAGCTTGAGTTTTGCTTCGATTTGCCGTGTCATTACGGGTTGATGATCTCCGTAGTGCACTATGAGCGTCGGACGCTCGGGAATGCGGCCTGAAAGTGCTGATTTGAGCCTATTCCAGGTGACGGCGGTCTCCGCGAGTCGGGCGTAGTACTCAGCATAGTAAGGATCGGGGAGGCTGGCGGTGGCGAAGGCACGCTCCCTGTCAAAGCGTCCGGGCGCGGTTAACCTTCGGTTGTGAGGGCCGTGATTAAAGTTGGTCAGCGCATATAGAAACCGAGGCGCCGCATCAGCAGAAATGCTTTTCGCATAAGCATTGATTACCGCCTCCAGGAACAATGCATCTGAATTTGTCGCTTCAAATCGATTGGCGTCGAATGGCGCAGGAAAATCGTCCGTGAAAAGACGTTCGCCAATACCGATCGAGCGGTAAAAATCATCATAGTTGAGAAAGTTACGCCGGCAGCTCGATACGAGGGACGTCTTATAGCCAAGCGCTGTTAGCGTGTGGGGAAGACTGCTGTGGAAGCGGCCGACGCCTCTCTTGAAGAGAAAATATGCATTCGAACCGAAACTTGCGCTCGAAAGACCGGTTAGCAGGCTAAATTCAGATTGCCACGATCCCCCACCAAAAATATCGACGTTGAGACCTCCGTAAAGACCATTTTTCGGATGTAGAAACGCTTCGACAATTGGCTCAACGGGGAGTCCATAAACGCGCGGATCAAAGATCGATTCGTGCTGGATGACGATAATATCTGGATAGTCGAGGGCGCGGGCTGGAACGGCAGGCATCAATGGCAGCGGGTCGTTGGCAATATCGCTCAGAGACAAGCCGCCGAACTGTCGCCAGGAAAGCGGATCGAGCAGAGAGGCTATGAAGGTCGAATAAAAGCAGCGTCGCTCGGCCGCGATCCGCTGATGGGAAACGGCTCCCCCGCCCGCCTTGTACGCTGCCACTAAACCAGCAACTGCAGTACCGAGCAGGATGATCTGAAATTCTGGAGTAACTGGCCATCCGGGCACGTAGAGGGCAGCAATTGCAGCGAGAATGAGCACGATGCCTCCGCCCACAACAGCCATAACTGCGATGGGATACTGGACTATAAGAAATGGAACTGTTCCTGCAAACGCCAGAGGCAAATCTGTTACAATCAGTTTCAGCCCGCTATGGTTGTACTTGACGCAGGACGCGCCGGAGATTGCTGCCGCCACGATAGATGACAGCAGAATCGCTCTTCCGAAATCGGCTACGACGAACAGCAGCACCGCGGCACTGAAGCACAGCCCGGCGATAGCCAATTTTAGGTGCTCAAGGCTGCGCTCCGCAAACCAAATAACGCCGATGGCTGCCACAAGTACCAAGGTCAATGTCATATAGATAAGATAGCGGCGTGCCGAATTTCCACAACTGCTAGACCATCAAGACATCTCAGTCGCGCTCCCCCGAAATAGAGGTCGCGGTAGACGCGTCGTATCGAGCTCAGTGCAGCCAGAAACCCGCCGGGGCACCGGTCGTCACCTTGTCAGCCACGCATACGGCAGACGCGGTTTATGCAAGCACCCGTCACGCGGCGCAGCAGGTTTGTTGCGATCTTGGCCGACTAACTTAGATCAATAGCCTGGACTAGTTATCTATGTTGCGGCGTTATTGCTTAACGACGCTAGAATTGTCGCTTGGTCGACCAATGCGCCCGATCCGTCACGGTAGTAATCTGATCCAAGGAGCGGATGGGTAAGTGCCGTATCGGGGAGTTCGCAATAATGAATGATGTGCAGAAAGGGCGGAGCGGTTGGAGCTGGTGGTACCTGCTCTTTGCGATCCAGTTCATCGTTGTTCTCTGGCCGCCATTCTACAACAGGGGTGAACCCAATTGGATGGGCATTCCGTTCTTCTACTGGTTTCAACTCCTTTTGGTGATCGTCGCCGCCGTGCTCACGGCAATTGTATATTTCGCGACCGAGGATTGACGTCGCGAGAGGATTGACGTCGCGACGTGTCGTTTGAGCATGACGCCATAAGCGAAACAACGAGGGATGCTCGTGCAGGAAGTGAACTGGATAGCACTTGCTGTTTTCGTGATAATCTTCGGGTTCATCACTTGGTTGGGCTTTGCTGCCGCCAATTGGCGGAAGGGCGATCTCGATCTGTTGCACGAATGGGGCTTGGGTGGCCGACGCTTCGGCACGATCGTCACCTGGTTCCTGGTCGGCGGCGATCTTTATACCGCCTACACGTTCATTGCCGTTCCCGCGCTCGCCTTTGGCGCGGGCGCCATCGCGTTCTTTGCGGTGCCGTACACGATCGTGATCTATCCGATTTTGTTCCTGGTCTTCCCGAGGCTTTGGCACGTCTGTCACAAACATAACTACATCACGGCGGGCGATTTCGTTCGCGGTAGATTCGGTAACCGATGGCTTGCGCTGGCTGTGGCGGTCACCGGCATTGTCGCGACCATGCCCTACATTGCGCTTCAGCTCGTCGGTATCCAGGTCGTGGTTGGAGCGCTCGGCATCTCCGGCACAGGAATTGCCGCTGATTTGCCATTGATCATTGCCTTCGTGATACTGGCAGCCTTTACCTACTCGAGCGGTCTGCGCGCACCGGCCTCGATTGCTATCGTCAAGGATATCCTGATCTATATCACCGCCTTTGCCGCTGTGATCGTGATTCCGATCGAGCTTGGCGGATTCGGCAAGATATTCGCAGCCGTGCCGGCACAGAAGATACTGCTCGCGGTCCCTGGGCCTAATACCTCTGGCGCCTATGGCGCTTACGCGACGCTCGCCCTCGGCTCGGCGTTCGCGCTCTTTCTCTACCCTCACTCTCTTACCGGGATTCTTAGTGCAAGCAGCGGCCATGCGATCCGCCGTAACGCCGCGATGCTACCGGGCTATTCATTCATGCTTGGCCTGCTCGCCCTCGTCGGCTTCTTCGCTATTGCCGCCGGGGTTGCGAACCTCCCCGAATACGCGGCTGGATTTGAGCAGTTCGGCAACAATTTCGCGGTGCCGGCGCTCTTCCTGCACAGCTTCCCGTCCTGGTTTGTCGGCATTGCTTTTGCCGCAATCGGCATCGGCGCCCTGGTGCCGGCGGCAATCATGTCGATCGCCGCGTCCAATCTCTATACCCGCAATATCTACCGTGAATTCATCAATAACAACCCAACCGACAAGCAGGAAGCGCAGATGGCGAAATGGGTGTCGCTGATCGTCAAGCTCGGCGCACTCGTGTTTATCATCTTCATCCCGACGAAATTCGCCATTTACCTGCAGCTGCTCGGCGGCATTTGGATCATCCAGACATTGCCCGCGATTATGCTTGGTGTTTACACGCGGTGGTTCAACGACTGGGCGCTGCTTGTCGGCTGGGTAGCAGGCACAATTGCGGGTACAGCGATGGCCATTGCGGTCAACCTCTCACCAACCTATCCGCTCTCCCTTGGTGGCTATACGTTCCCCGGCTACATTGCCCTCTATACCGTGATCCTCAATCTCTTGGCGGCGCTCGTGTTCACGCCGGTGTTCAACACAATGAGCAAGAGACGAGCGCAGATTGACGAGACCATGGCGGCCGATTATCGTGTCTGAATGGCCGTGCTTGGTTGGCGACACGACAGTTCCTGTCCGTTACGCAGGGGAAGGGCATTATGTTCGAGGCGGACGCGCAATACCAACGTGCCCTGACCCGGTTGTCTTAGGGCCAATTGGCGACTTCGTCTGGCTACAATGTGTTGCCTTTGATATCTTGATTAGCGGTGCGGCGAGGCGGGTGCCCTTGTCTGGTTTTGACGATGTCATTTCTCTGCGGAGAGTGTGCGCGGTCTCGCCCAAATAGGAGTTATCGAAATCAGAGACGAGTGACAGCGCGTCGAAATCTAGGATCGTCACCCGCTTGCCGTCCATCAGGACCAGTTTGTCCTCGCGCAGGGAACGAAGGGTACGATTCACGTGCACCGTGGTTAGACCGAGTGCGCTTCCAATCAGCTCCTGCGTGAGCGGCATGTTGAACGACATGTCGTCGGTTAGATCGGCCGTTTTCAATCGGACAAATAATTCCAGCAATAAATGACTGACTCGCTCGTAAGCAGATCGACGTGATGTGTCGATCAGATGCTCGGCCAAAATCGCGGAATCGCAGAGGGATGACCAAAACAGGGCTCTCGCCAATGCAGGGATCCGCTCAAATAGAGTATCAACCGCATCAAGCGGAATGGATGACAGCGAAACGTCGGTGATCGTCGCGACTGAATACAGGGCAGTCTTGAACATGCACGCCTGCAATCCGAAGATCTGATTGGGCAGGATAAAATCCGTAATTTGGCGCTCCCCATTGTGAAGAACCTTGTAACGAAACAGCCAGCCATCGTGATTGACGAACAAGGTCTTATAGTGTTTCCCGGCAACAATGACGTCGCTGTTCTTGCGGAATGTTTTTAGCCTGGCCTGAAGATCGTGTTCGAAATTGAGATCGTTGAACGTCAATTTCTGAGTAACGCGCGACGTCAAAGGTGTAAGCGGACCTGTAGATGCGAGACGATTTGTTTTTTCACTATTCGACATCGTCACACTCCCGCTGCTGTCCGATGCTCCCCGCGAGTGCTCTACCGTTGATCGAGAGTCTCACAACCATACCTAGATCTGCTTCCTGGTATCCATGCCAACGAGCGTTTTCCAGATCCAACCGGTAAGGCGCGCAATCAATAAATGGTCCGCTATCATCGCTTTCTCAAGAACATACAAGCCGGATTTACCTGGGTGTCCTAGATCGTGCCGCGCCATCGCATCATGCGCGGTCCTGCGACCGATATCTCAAGGCCGGTCTCGGAATTGATCCATGTTAACGAAACACATCAATTCGCGCGAGCCATCGGACGCATAACATTCGCGCCGCACTTTGGTTCCAGGCCGCCTATGGCGAGTTTACCAACATAATCCCGGATGCCTCGTTACGCAGCGGGGAGGCTAAGCATGGAAAATCGCAAGTATCTTATCATCGGCGGCGGACTCGCAGCGGATGCCGCGGTGCGTGGCATTCGCGAATTGGATCAACACGGATCCGTCCTAGTGGTGTCCGAGGAAAAAGACCCACCCTACGCCCGGCCGCCCTTGTCCAAGGCTCTGTGGAAGGGGGAATCAGTCGATACGATCTGGTGTCACACGGAGGAAGCCAATGCTGAGCTTCGTCTCGGCACCTCGATCGTCGCGCTTGATTTGAGCAGCAAAACAGTGACCGACTCCAACGGGAAATGCGTTTCCTACGAAAGACTCTTGTTGGCGACCGGCGGATCTCCACGGCATCTAAGCAATGCTGATTCATCCGTCATCTATTTTCGCTGTCTTTCGGATTTCCACCGAGCTTGGCAGGCAGCAAGCAAAGGAGCCGAGTTTGCTGTCATAGGTGGGGGATTTATTGGATCAGAAATCGCAGCGGCGCTTGCCATGAAGGGAGCAAAGGTTTCGTTGATCTTTCCAGGCGATTGCATTGGTGATCGTGTTTATCCGCGGCCGCTGGCGCATTTCCTAAATGTGTATTTTCGAAAACATAGAGTTGATGTGCGATTCAACGAACAGGTCGAAATGGTTGAAAGCGAAAAGGACAGGCTCAGCATACGCACAACGGATCAGAAAAACACCGTGGTTGATACTGTGATTGCCGGGATAGGCATTATTCCGAACGTTGGCTTGGCGGAAGCGGCAGGATTGGATGTCGGTGATGGCATCCTGGTGGACGAAACGCTGCGCACCCGTGATCCCAATGTCTTCGCGGCAGGCGACGTGGCAAATTTTCCTTGCGCTGCCTTGAAACGGCGATTGCGCTTCGAGCACGAGGACAACGCTCGCGCCATGGGGCGAACGGCCGGGCGAAACATGGCAGGTCGAAACGACGCGTACCGGCATCTACCATTTTTCTATTCAGATTTGTTCAATCTCGGTTACGAGGCGGTAGGTGAAATTGATGGGAGCATGACAATCATTGAGGATTGGGTCGAGAAGTTTCGTAAGGGAGTAATCTATTATCTTCGGAATAATTGTGTTCGGGGCGTGCTGTTGTGGAATACATGGGGGCTGGTAGACCCGGCCCGGGAGCTGATCGTGTCGGCGAAGGAAC
>JBKQRS010000068.1:0-9866 GCA_052143915.1 Bradyrhizobium sp. | reverse complement strand
TTTTCCGAAAAGATCATGCTCAAACAAAAAGATAGAGCGAGATGACGATTCAACGAAGAGTCATCTCGCTCTAGCGTCGCAGC
Organism: Bradyrhizobium sp.; assembly: GCA_052143915.1. Classification (GTDB taxonomy): domain Bacteria; phylum Pseudomonadota; class Alphaproteobacteria; order Rhizobiales; family Xanthobacteraceae; genus Bradyrhizobium. The sequence goes on along the minus strand of JBKQRS010000068.1, from coordinate 9,783 downwards.
CGCCAGCCGACCACGGTCGCTTCGAGCGTGCCGCCCGACTCATGGTTGCGCCAGGCGCCGTCGACAAAGCGGCAGGCGAAGGGAAGCTGGTAGGTGCCGCTGTGGTCCTCGCACAGCACCTGGACCGGCTGATCCGGCGGCGGTTCTCCTTCGCCGTTGAATTCCGCCAGCCGTTTTTCCCGCGTCGCCATTTCCATCCTTCTCCGTCAATTGCGCCAAGCGCCACGCTTGCAATTCACACCCGGCCACATCGGTTCGAGCCGCGCGCTCGATAAAACCTCTACCTGCGAATGAGGTTTCAGTGTGGTATCTTTCGACGCCTGACATTTGGCTCGCAACAATTTGACCTGACAAGCGCAAATTCAATGAGGCTCTTTCAATGAGGCTCCCGATGATCGGCCGGATCGTTCTCGCGCCAGGGGTCTTTGCAGGTTTCTTTGCAGGTCTCTTGGCAGGGTTGTTGGCGCCGCCTGTGTTGATATCCGCAGGCCGCGCGCAGGACGTTCCCGGTATCGAGATATGCACCGTCGAAAAGACCATGGAGCGCCGTACCAGTTGCCTGCAGAGCAATATCGACTTTCTGCAGAAGACGATCGCCAGGCTTGCCGCCGACCATGCGCAGAAGCTTGATGCCGCAAACCGTCAGATCGAGGGTTTGAAGGCGAACCTCGCCTCGTTGCAGAAGATCGCGGACGGTCTGCAGGCGGCGCAAAACAAGACGGCGGAGGATTTGAAGAAGAAGGCGGACGCGCCGCCGGCCAAGGAGGGGGCGGCTGCGAAGGAGGGCGGGAAATAGTTCGAAATAGCAACCCGTCATTCCGGGGTGGTGCGTCAGCACCAGACCTCAGATGCGCAATTGCGCATCGGGGAATCTCGAGATTCCGGGCTCATCGCTCTGCGATGCCCCGGAATGACGACTTTGAAGACCGACCCAATAACAACAAAGGCAACGCCCATGAGCGACATCGTCCTGCAAGACCTCGATTCCGGCCTGCTCACCATCACCATGAATCGTCCCGACCGGCGCAACGCGCTCAATCCGGATATGACGCTGGGGCTGGTCGAGGCGGCGCGGCGCGCGGCGGAGGATCACGAGGTCCGCGCCGTTCTGCTCAGGGGTGCGGGCGGCACGTTCTGTGTCGGCGGCGATGTGAAATCGATGGCCGAGGGGCGGGCGCCGTTGCCGTTCGAGGCCAAGATGACCAATCTGCGGCGCGCCATGGAAGTCTCGCGCATTCTGCACGAAATGTCGAAGCCCGTGGTGGCGCAGCTCGATGGCGCGGCCGCCGGCGCCGGGCTTTCGATAGCGCTCGCCTGTGATCTCCGCGTCGCCTCGGCCTCGGTCAAGATCACCACCGCCTTCGCCAAGGTCGGGCTGTCGGGCGATTACGGCGGCACCTATTTCCTGACCCAGATGCTCGGCAGCGCGAAAGCGCGCGAGCTCTATCTGCTGTCGCCGGTGCTGACGGCACAGGAGGCGCTGGCGCTCGGCATGGTCACGCGCGTGGTGCCCGATGCCGAGGTCGAGGCGGCGGCACGCGAACTGGCGATGTCGCTGGCCGAGGGACCCTCGGTGACGCTCGGCTACATCAAGCGCAACATCAACAACGCCGAGCGACTGTCGCTGGAAAACTGCTTCGACGCCGAGGCCTTCCATCACTCGCGCGCCGGCGAGACCGCCGACCACAAGGAAGCCGCCAGGGCCTTCGTCGAAAAGCGCAAGCCGGTGTTTCAAGGGCAATGAAAATGTCTGGGGCAGCGAGAGATGGCCGAGGCCATTGAGGTGGCCGCCGGGCTTCCGAAACAAGGCTCGCGCTATTTGCGGCTGCGGCAAATCTGCCTGGTGGCGCCGCAACTCGAACCCGTGGTCGGCGACATCGCCGCGATCATGGGGCTCAGCGTCTGCTATCGTGACGGCAATGTCGGCAAGTACGGCCTGGAAAACGCGCTGCTGCCGGTCGATACCATTCTGCTCGAGGTGGTCGCGCCGTTGCAGGGCGGCACCGCAGCCGGACGTTTTCTCGACAAGACCGGCGGCCGCGGCGGCTACATGGCGATCTTCTGCTGCGACGATCCCGATCAACGCGCGGAGCACGCCAGAGAGATCGGCGTGCGCGTCGCCAACGTCATCGACCACGCGCCCTATCATGGCGTGCAACTGCATCCGCGCGATTGCCGCGCGGCGTTCATCGAATTCAACCACACCGACGGCAGCGACGATATTCTCGGTCCGTATCCGCCGGCCGGCCCGGACTGGCAGCGATCGATCCGCAAGGATGTCACGCAGGCCTTGATCGGCGTGGAAATGCAGAGCCCGGAGCCGCAAGCTCTCGCCGAACACTGGGGAAGGATTATCGAAATTCCCGTCGCCCAGGATCGAGGCGGCGAACCCGAACTCAGGCTTGCCAATGGCAGCTTCCGCTTCGTCGAGGGTGCAAGCGACCTCATGAGCGGCCTGACCTTTAGGGTCAGCGACATCGCAGCCATGCGCGATGCCGCGAGGCAGAGGGGCTGCGCGGTGACCGGCGACTCTTTTCTGCTCGGCGGCGTCACCTTTCATCTTGCGACCTGAGCATCGTCAACGCGCTGGCGGCGCAAAAATAGACCGTCATTCCGGGGAGCGCGTTAGCGCGAACCTCAGATGTGCGATTGCACATCGGGGAATCTCGCGCAATAACCTCGGGATTCCGGGTCCACGCGAAGGCGCGTGTCCCGGAATGACCGAATCAGACCTCACCGCCCCGTAAAATTCGCGGCGCGGCGCTCTTCGGTGGCCTTGACGCCTTCCTTGAAGTCTTCCGTGGCGCGCAGCCGGGTTTGTTCGGCGAGTTCGTGGTTGGTGGCGGCGAGCACGCGCTCGGCGAGGCCGGCGCGCATGGTGGCGCGGGTCGAGAGCAGGCCGAGCGGCGAACACTCGGCGATCTCCTGCGCCAGTTTCATGGCGGCGTTGCGCACCTGATCCTGCGGCACGCATTCGTTGGCGAGCCCCATCCGATAGGCCTCTTCGCCGGTCACCCGCCGGCTGGTATAGAAGATCAGCTCGGCATTGTTCTTGCCGACCAGCTCGGGCAGCGTCACCGTCAGTCCGAAGCCGGGATGAAAACCGAGCTTGGTGAAATTCGCGGCGAAGCGCGCCTCGGGGCAGGTGACGCGGAAATCCGCCGACACCGCGAGCCCCAGCCCACCGCCGATCGCCGCGCCATGAACGGCGGCAACGATCGGCTTCCTGGCGCGGAAGATACGCACCGCCTGGATGTAGAGATGGCTGATCTGGCCGAGGCTAGAGGCCGGATCGGCCTTCTCGCGCGCCTCCTGCGCCTGCCTTGCCGGATCGTTGAAATTGGCGCCGGCGCAGAACGCCTTGCCCTGGGCCGCCAGCACCGAGGCGCGGATTTCGATGTCAGAATCGAATTCGTCGAGCGCATCGGCAATCTGGTTGATCAGGGAGATGTCGAAGAAATTCAGCGGCGGCCGCCGGATTTCGATGGTGCCGACGTGTCCGACCTTGTCGACGCCGATGTCCGTGAATTTGCTCATGGGATCCTCGATTGAAGCGATTTGAATTAGCGCAGGCAACGCGCGGCTAGCGCAAGCCGAGCCCGCGTGCGATGATGCCGCGCAGCACTTCGGTGGTGCCGCCCTGAATGGTGAGTTTTGGCGCGGTCTTGATCGCGAAGGCCAGCTGCTTTTCAAGCGTCTCGTGGTTGGTCGCATCCGGATCGATGAAGGCGGCGAGATCGCGGACCCGGTGCGGCAATTGCTGTTCCCACACCGTGCCGATGTCCTTGACGATCGAGGCTTCCACCACCGGCTCCTTGCCGGCCTGCAGCATGCCCGCGACCGACAATGACATCCGCCGCATGGTGTGGACTTGCGCGACCAGCCGCCCAATGCCCTCGGCGCTGCGCGAATCCGGATTCGATCCGATGGCGCGGACGAGCTCCGTGAGCACGTAATAGGTTTCGAGAAAGCGCTCCGGACCGCTTCTCTCATAAGCGAGCTCGCTGGTCGCCTGCTTCCAGGCGCCGTCGATCTCGCCGAGCAAATGATCGTCGGGGATGAAGGCGTCCTGAAACACCACCTCGTTGAAGTCGGACTTGCCGGTGATCTGCCCGATCGGATTGACCGTGATACCCGGCGTTTTCATGTCAACGAGGAACTGGGTCAGGCCGTGGCGGCGATTCTCCTTGGTCGGCGGCGAGGTGCGGAAAATCGCCAACATGTAATTGGCGACATGCGCGGCCGAGGTCCAGATCTTGGTGCCGTTGATCAAATAGCCGCCCTCGGTCTTGGTCGCCTTCGTCTTGGCCGCGAACAGATCGGAACCGGAATTCGGCTCACTCATGCCGATCGAGAAGCATACCTCGCCGCGGCAGATCCGCGGCAGGATGTCCATCTTGATGTGCTCGGGCGCGTATTTCAGAAGCACCGGCCCGCTCTGCCGGTCGGCGACGAAGAAGCGCCGGGTCGGGGCATTGGCCACCCGCATTTCTTCGGTGACCACATAGCGCTCGAGAAAAGAGCGTTCGTGGCCGCCATATTTCTTTGGCCAGGTCATGCCGATCCAGCCGCGTTCGCCGACACGTTTGCTGAACCCGGGCACATCGACGTCGCCACCTTGCGGGCTGTGCGGATCGAAGGTGCCCTTCGACACCTCCTCCGCAAGAAAACCGCGCACTTCCTTGCGCAGCTCGACGCATTCGCTCGGCAGGCGGATCGGATCGAAACGGAGGGCTGCGGTCATTTTGAATCCCGACTTTTAATCAATCACCGCGAGGCCACCAGCGGCCACAATTCGTCGGCGCCGCGCGCGGCGACGCGCTTGCCGAGTTCGACCGCCCAATAGCTCTCGGAACCGAAATCGTCGCGCCAGGCCAGCGCCCGCAGCGAGTAACGATGCAGGATGTGCTCGATGGTGAAGCCGATCGCGCCATGCACCTGATGCGCGATCGCGGCACCCTTTTCGGCCGCCTCCGAGCAACGGATTTTTGCGGCTGCCGCTTCGAGAAACGCCGCATCATCCGACGGTGCGCCGTTGGCGAAGGTGTCGGCGGCGGAGGTCGCGGCGGCTATCGCTGCCGCCGACTCGCCGGCGAGCTTTGCCAGATTGTGCTGCACCGCCTGAAACTTCGAGATCTTCTTTTCGAACGCGACGCGCTCGTTGGAGTAACGCACGCTGATGTCGAGCATTGATTCAAGGCTTCCTGCGATCTGCAGGCTTCGCGCGACGGCACCCATCAGGAGCAGCGATGTCTGATCAAAACCCTTCGGCGCGGGCGCGATTGCCGCAGGCGCGACGTTGCTGAACGTCACCGTATCGCTGCCATCGCCGCCGAGATTGAGGCCGGCCTCGATCCGGCACGCGGGCGCATCGACCAGCGCGATCGAAAGACCGCCGGTTCCGTGCGCCAGTACCGCGATGTGTCTGGTGTCGCTGGCGAAGGGAATGCCGCGCGCCCGCCCGGACAAGGTGCCGTCGGCGCCCACATTGATGCGATCCCTCGGGCCCGACGGTGCAACCGTCATCGCGCCGTCCGGCGAGGCGATTTTCGCTTGCGACAATAGCCATCCCGCCAGCATGGTCTCCGCGAGCGGCACGCCGATCGCGAAACGCCCGGCGGCGCTCAGCACGCTGAAGCCTTCGGCGAGACTCGCGCCCGAACCGCCGCACGCCTCTGGAACCCACGACAATGGCAGGCCGGCCTCGGTCAGCGCCTGCCAGAGCGGCGTCTTCCAGCCGCCCTTGTTGTCGCGATTGATGGTTTGCGCGTCGGCGAGATCCGCAAATATCCTCTCTGCGGTGTCTGCGACGATATTGTCAACTTCCGCCACGGCGTTCCCCGTTTCGATCATGTCCGATTCGGTTGAATCGGATCATGATCTCATCTCTTTGTTTGAGCAGGATCCTTTCGGAAAACCGGTTCCGACTTTTCCGGATCATGCTTTAGCCGCCACGATTCCCCGCGCGCCAATTGCGCCGGGCTTCAGGTGCGGTCTTTTGTTGCAAGGCATGATGAGGAAAAGCAGCACCCCTGACAAGCGGCGATGTCCGCAAGGGCCCCTGCAAACGCGACATGCAGCGAATGCGGTGCAATGGGGTTATTTCCGCGCAGCGGAGTTTCGCGGGAATTTGCAGGCATTTTCCCGCGCGCTATGGTAGATCGCCATGCTTTACGGAACTGCTCAAAATCACACGAGGAATGCGATGTCGAAGGATGGTCTGTGCGCGATTGTAACGGGTTCGGCGTCGGGTCTCGGCGCTGCGACCGCGGCGATTCTGGCAAAGGGCGGCGCGCGCATCGTCATCAATTACGCCTCGAGCCAGAAAGAGGCCGAGCAGACGGCCGATCTCTGCCGCAGCGCCGGCGCCGAGGTGGCTGTGGTGCAGGGCGATGTTTCCCGCGATGAGGATTGCCGCAGGATCGTCGCGGCGGCGGCCCCCTGGGGGCGGCTCGATGCGCTGATCAACAATGCCGGCACCACCAAGCACATGGCGCACGACAATCTGGACGGCCTTTCGGCGGAGGATTTTCAGCGCCTGTTCGGGGTGAATACGATCGGGCCTTTCCAGATGGTGCGGGCCGCGAGATCCCTGTTGGAAGCCGGCGCCAAAGCGTCCAGCCGCGCCTCCTCGGTCGTCAACGTATCGTCGGTCGCGGGCATCAGCGGCATCGGCTCTTCGGTCGCCTATGCCGCGAGCAAGGGCGCGCTGAACACCATCACGCTGTCGCTGGCGCGCGCACTGGCGCCGCTGATCCGCGTCAACGCGGTCTGTCCCGGCTATATCGACACGCCCTGGTTCACCAAGGGCCGCGGCGTCGACGGCGCCGCCAAGGTTCGCGATGCGGTGGTCGCGAAAGTGCCGCTCAAGCGGGCCTCGACCGCGGAAGATGTCGCCAGCCTCGTGTGTTTCCTCGCCACGCCGCAATCAAGCAACATGACGGGCGAGGTGGTCCGGATGGACGCCGGCTTGCATCTCATCACTTGAGAGTTTGAGAAGTCATTCCGGGATGGTCCGAAGGACCAGGCCCGGAATCTCGAGATTCCCCGATGCGTAATTGCGCATCTGAGGTCTGGTGCTGACGCACCATCCCGGAATGACCGAGTCTACTTACCAAACGGATCGGAAATGATCTTGCTCGCCACCAGCCTGTTCCAGATGAACAGAACCACCAGCGCGCCGATCGTCGCGGTGATGAAGCCGGCGCCCTGGTCCGGACCGTAATGGCCGATGGCCTGGCCGATAAAGGTCGCGAGAAACGCGCCGGCGATGCCGAGCACCGTGGTCAGGAGGAATCCGCTGGGGTTGTTCGGACCTGGTGAGAGCAGCCGCGCGATGATGCCGGCAACGAAGCCGACGATGATGATCCAGATGATGCCGCTCATGATTGTCGTCCTCTCTCGAAATACACGATTGAGATTTATTGCGCTAAAGCCGGCCCGCCAATTCGCTTTCGGTCGGCAGCCGTCCGTCCGGCGTCAGATGGTTGATCACCTCGGGCAGCTGCTGGCTGAGGCCGGCGAGCAGCTCCTCGCGCGATAGGCCGCTTTGCGACATCAGGCTGTTGATCTGATCGCCGCCGAGCGCGCTGGCGAGATCGCCGGGCGAGATCTGCTTGTTGGGACCTGGGCTCACCCATGAATTGGCGGTCTCGCCGTGGCCGCTCTGCTGGAATTGCTTGAGCAGGTCGCCCAGTCCGCCGCTGATGACGCTCCCGGCCGCGCCGCCTGCGAGCAGGCCGCCCAGTCCGGCCTTGAGAACATCGCCAAGTCCGCTGCCACCGGCCATTCCGCCGCCGGGCGATGGTGCCGGTGCCGGAGTTGCGCCGGGTTGGCTGCCGCTCAAGTGCTTGACCGCCTTGTAGGCAAGCAGCCCGAGGATCGCCATGGTCATCGGCGACATTCCCCCGCCCGATTGCGCGCTCGGACCAGAGGGACCGCGCGGACCGTTCTGCATTCCGTTCAGTACGTCGAGTAAGCCCATCGTCATCTCCTGCGAAGTGCCCGCCCCGTCTTTCGAACCATAATGGCGCGTTATGACGGTTACAAGGCGCGGGGCCGCACCCGCTGCGGCGCGCGTCAGCTTCGAGAGGCAGCGGCCGGCAAATTCTGCTATCGAGCCTTGTTGCGGGCGGAGGTATCGCGGGATGATCCTGGATAGACCGATCGGCGTGGCCGGGGCCGGCAGCATCGGCTGCTTTGTCGGCGGCATGTGTGCTGCCGCCGGTCGCCGCGTTGCGTTGCTGGCGCGTCCGCAGGTGATCCAGGAGATCGAAAGCCACGGGCTCAGGCTGACGAGCTTCGAGGGTTTGAAGCAGAACATCGGACCTCACCAGTTGAGGCTGTCCGACGACCCCACGGTTTTTGCCGACGCCGGCGTGGTGCTGGTCACCGTCAAGAGCGCCGATACGGCAGAGATCGCGGAAGCGATTGCGCGTCATGCTCCGCCTGATGCGGTGGTCGTCAGCTTGCAGAACGGCATCGGCAATGCGTCGCTGCTGCGCCAGCGATTGCCCGGGCGCGTCGTGCTCGCGGCCATGGTGCCGTTCAATGTGATCGCTGCCGGCGAGGGACGATTTCATCGCGCCACGTCGGGCGATATCGTGATCGAACAGGACGATGCTGGAACCGCGGACAGGCTTTCGGTGCCGGGGCTGACGATGCGCACCACTCGCGACATCGCGGGCGTGCAATGGGGCAAGCTGCTCGTCAATCTCAACAACGCGATCAACGCGCTTTCCGATCTGCCGCTGCGACAGCAACTCGCGCAGCGTTCATGGCGCATGCTGTTCGCCGACCAGATCGCCGAAGGGTTGGCCGCGATCAGGGCTGAAGGCATCAGGCCGGTGTCGTCGACGCCGATCCCGGCAGGCTTCACGCCGCATTTGCTGCGGCTGCCCGACGCCATGTTCGCCATGGTGTTGGGGCGGGCGATGAAGATCGACCCGCAAGCGCGCTCGTCGATGTGGGAAGATCTCAAGCGCGGCCGGCGCACCGAGATCGACTATCTCCAGGGCGTCATTACCGAGATCGCCGACCGGCGGGGACTGCAGGTCCCGCTGTCGCGCCGCATCGTTGCGCTGATCAAGCGCGCGGAAGTCGCAGGGCAGGGCTCGCCAGGGCTGACGCCGGAGCAGATCCGTTGAGGCAACCGCGCCGCATCGTTGGACCCGGCGGCACAACGCCGGCCGCTCGAAAACCGCGGTGTCACCATTTTCGCGCCTTATATTCCGCTGGCTGACATCACGGACGCGGCGACCTGGCGATGCGCCGGGGTTGAGTGCGTCCCCTGCAGGCGCGTGCTGCCCTTCAGGGAACCCGTGCCTCCAGTTCCGCCACACCTTGCCTTCCGCCTTGGCGACGATTCCAATCGGCTAATTGGTATACATTATTCCTCGTGGCATACATTATTCCCGATTGTTGCCCAAACGACACAATGATTATTGCGATGCAATAGAATTATCGCAAAGCGGGATGTCTTTGAAAAAAAATGATTTAAACGCCGAATCCGCAGATTCTCTTCGCGTTCGCAACAACTTGCGCGAGCGGCGGGACACGTTGACGGTATTCGCCAACCCGGTCACGCTTGATTCGGGTTCTTTTTGTGAAGTCGTTCTGGGGGGCTGACGATGAATAAGTATGCACTTGGCGCGGCCGTTGTGGCCTTGGGGGTCATGTCTCAGGCAATTCCTGCATCTGCCGACAAGCTCGACGACGTATTGGCGCGGCTCGACGCGATCGAGAAAAACAACGCGAAACTCGCCAAGGAAAATGCCGATCTCA
>JBKQRS010000067.1:0-5648 GCA_052143915.1 Bradyrhizobium sp. | reverse complement strand
CCGAAGATGGGACCGTTCGTGATTTACACCATCATGATCGTGATCCTGATCTGGCGTCCGAACGGCCTGTTCGGCCGCACCGCTGCCCGTTGAGCCCGCCATGACCACGCAAGCTGACGTCGGACGTTACGCCAGTCGGCACGCGCGCTGGCACTGGAGCGAGATCGCGTTCTGGTGTCTCGCGCTTTCCTGCTCGGTGCTGTTTCCCTCCCGCTTTCTGATCATGACCGAAATCGTGCGGCTCGCTTTGTTCGCGCTGTCGCTTGATCTGATCCTCGGCTATGCCGGCATCGTTTCGCTCGGTCACGCGGCGTTCTTCGGCGTCGGCGCCTATTGCGCCGGGCTGCTCGCGTTGCACGGCATTGTCACGGAGCCCGTGGTGGCACTGGTGGTCGCCGGCCTGGCCGCCATGGCGATAGGTTTCCTTACCAGCTTCCTGGTGATCAGGGGTGTCGACCTGACCCGCTTGATGGTGACGCTCGGGATCGCCTTGCTGCTGGAGGCGCTGGCCGAGCGCTTTTCCAATGTCACCGGCGGCACCGACGGGCTGCAGGGAATCGAGATGGCGCCGATCCTCGGCCTGTTTGCTTTTGATATGTTCGGCAAGGTCGGCTTCTTTTATTCCCTCGCGGTGTTGTTCGTCCTGTTCCTGCTGGCGCGGCGGATCGTGCATTCGCCGTTCGGCCTGTCGCTGCGCGCCATCAAGAACAACCCGCTGCGCGCCGCCGCCGTCGGCGTCCCGGTGAACCGGCGCCTGATCGCGGTGTACACGCTGGCGGCCTTCTATGCCGGAATATCCGGCGCGCTGTTCACCCAAACCACGGCGCTGGCTTCGCTCGACGTGTTCGGGTTCGAGCGCTCGGCTGATCTGATGCTGGTTCTGGTGATCGGGGGCGGCGGTTATCTCTACGGTGGACTGATCGGCGCCGTGATATTCAAGATGCTGCAGGAGTTCTTCTCCAATCTGACGCCGCAATACTGGCAATTCTGGATCGGCCTCGTGCTGGTCATGATCGTGCTGGTCGGCAGGGTGCGCATGCATCGCTGGGCGCTGTGGGCGCCGAACCTGGTCATCAGGCTCTTCGGTGGCCGCAAGGCCATCGTCACCGTTCCCGAGAGCGAGGTGTCGTGAGCATCGCGCTTGAAACAAAAGGGCTTGAAAAGCAGTTCGGCGGGCTCAAGGTCACGCGCGACCTCTCGCTCAGAATCGAGCAGGGCGCCCGCCACGCGCTGATCGGCCCGAACGGCGCCGGCAAGACCACCGTCATCAATCTCCTGACCGGCGTGCTCAAGCCCGCTGCCGGACAGATCCTGTTGCAGGGAAACGACATCACGGACTTGCCGGTGCATATCCGCGTGTTGCGCGGCCTGTCGCGCACCTTCCAGATCAACCAGCTCTACGCTGATTTGACGCCGATCGAGACCATCGGGCTTGCGGCATCGGAACGGCTCGGCCGCGGCGGCGACTGGTGGCGGGTGATGGGCACGCGCGACGACGTCAATGGCGAGATTGCGGAGAATTTGGCGCGCTTCCATCTGCTCGACGTGATGAACGAGCCGACCGCGACGTTGCCGTACGGCAAGCAGCGCCTGCTCGAGATCGCGGTCGCGATCGCCACCAAGCCGCAGGTGTTGCTGCTTGACGAGCCCGCCGCCGGCGTTCCCGAAAGCGAACGTCACGACATTCTCGCAGCCGTTGCCGCGTTGCCGCGCGATGTCACCGTGCTCCTGATCGAGCACGACATGGATCTGGTATTTTCATTCGCCGACCGGATTTCGGTGCTGGTCAACGGCGCGCTGCTGGTCGAGGGCGCGCCGGGCGAGGTCGCGCGCGACAACAGGGTCAAGGCGGTCTATCTCGGCGAGGCCGCCGATGGCTGATCTGCTCAGCATTGATGGCCTGCGCGCCGGCTACGGCGAGGCGGTGGTCTTGCCCGGCATGTCACTGCGCCTGCCGGAAAGCCAGGTACTGGCGCTGCTTGGCCGCAATGGCACCGGCAAGACCACGCTGATCAATTCGATTGTCGGGATTACCCGCCGTTTCGGGGGCACCATCAGCCTTGGCGGCCGCGATATCACGCCGATGCGGCCCGACCAGCGGGCGCGAGCAGGCATCGGCTGGGTGCCGCAGGAACGCAACATTTTCCGTTCGCTGACGGTCGAGGAGAATATGACGGCAGTGGCGCAGCCGGGGCCATGGACCGTGGAAAAAGTCTACGAGATGTTCCCGCGGCTGAAGGAGCGCCGCAACAATTTCGGCAACCAGCTTTCCGGCGGCGAACAGCAGATGCTGGCGATTGGCCGCGCGCTCACCCTCAATCCGCAGGTCTTGCTGTTGGACGAGCCGACCGAGGGTCTGGCCCCGATTATTGTCGAGGAACTGCTCCGGGCGCTCGGCACCATCACCCGTGCCGGCGGCATCTGTTCCATCATCGTCGAGCAGAATGCGCAAAAGATTCTGGGGCTGGCCGACCGCGTTGTGATATTGGAGCGTGGCGCGATCGTCCACGACGCGGCAAGTAGCGCCTTGAAGGCCGATCCCTCGGTACTGGAGCGTTTTCTCGGCGTAACCGCGAAGACGCGCGATGACCCTTCTTCGTCTTCGCGGGGCGCGCATTAGCGCGAAGTCCGCAAATGACATTGAGATTCTTTTGGGAGTAGCGACCATGCAAAGGACAAGAGCCCCATTCCGCGCCGACGAAGTCGGCAGTCTGTTGCGGCCGCCGCGGGTCAAGGAAGCGCGCGCCAAGCTCGAGAAAAGCGAGATTTCGGCCGACGATCTGCGCAAGGTCGAGGACATGGAGATCGAGAAGGTCGTGCACAAGCAGGCCTCGATCGGCTTGAAACTCGCGACCGACGGCGAATTCCGCCGCTCCTGGTGGCATTTTGACTTTCTCGCGAAGCTAACGGGCTGCGAGCTGTTCCACCCCGACGAGGGCATCCAGTTTGCGGGCGTCCAGACCCGGCACGATGCGGTGCGCGTGATCGGCAAACTCGATTTCCCCGACGATCATCCGATGCTGGCGCATTTCAAATTTCTGAAGAAGCAATGCGAGATCGCGCATGTGATGCCGAAGATGACGATCCCCTCGCCAGCGGTGCTGCATTTCCGCGGCGGCCGCAAGTCGATCTCGAAAGAGGCCTATCCCGATATCGATGTGTTCTTCCAGGATCTCGCAAAAACCTACCGCAAGGCAGTCAAGGCGTTCTACGATGCCGGCTGCCGCTATCTGCAGTTCGATGACACCGTATGGGCCTATCTTTGCTCGCAGGACGAGCTCAACAAATTGCGCGCGCGCGGCGAGAACCCCGACAATCTGCAGGAGATCTATGCCCGCGTGATCAATTATGCGATCGCCGAGCGGCCTGCCGACATGACCATCACCACCCATGTCTGCCGCGGCAACTTCCGCTCCACCTGGATTTCGTCCGGCGGCTATGAGCCGGTGGCCGAGACCTTGCTCGCGGGCACCAACTACGACGGCTATTTCCTCGAATATGATTCCGAGCGCGCCGGCGGCTTCGAGCCGCTGCGTTACCTACCCAAAGGCAACAAGATCGTGGTGGTCGGCGTCATCACCTCCAAGAGCGGCCAGCTCGAAAACAAGGACGACATCAAGCGGCGGCTGCAGGAGGCATCCAAATACGCCTCCCTCGATCAGCTGGCGCTGTCGCCGCAATGCGGCTTCGCCTCCACGGAAGAGGGCAATATCCTCACCGAGGAAGAGCAGTGGGCCAAGCTGAAGCTCGCGGTCGATGTGGCGAAAGAGGTCTGGGGCGGGTAGGGGGCGCGCGTTTTCCGCGATCCCGGTTTTCAGCGTCAAATGGCTTTGAGTTTCCGATAGGCAAACCACACCATCTTCAACAGCAGCCAGCCGTCGCGAAACCGGGAGATCTGGGTCTCACCGAAGGTGCGCGCCTTGTAGTGGATGGGCGTCTCGACGATTTTCAGATTCTGTTTGGCTGCGCCGAAGATCAGGTCGAAATCGCCGAACGGATCGAAGTTGCCGAAATAGTCGCGCTCCCGCGCCAGCACCTCATAATCCCTGCGCATCAGCACCTTGGTGCCGCACAGCGTGTCGGTCAGACGCGTGTTGACGAGATAGCTGAAGAGATAGGCGAAGCAGCGGTTGGCGATGAAATTGAGCGGGCGCATCGCCTCTTTTTCCATCGGGTAGACGAGGCGGGTGCCGTTGACGAATTCGGCCTTCCCCGTCTCGATCACCGAATGATATTTCGGCAGCGCTTCCGGCGGCATCGTCAAATCAGCATCAAGGATCATCAGCACGTCGCCGGTCGCGGCCGCGAACCCTTTTCGTACCGCATCGCCCTTGCCCTTGCCGTCCTGTTTCAGCACCTTGATATCCCAGCTATCCTTGTAGGCATCGCGAACGCGCTCGCATTCTTCGAACGTGCCGTCGCTGGAATTTCCCTCGACAAACAGGATTTCCTGCGAGCTGCCGAACCTCGGCATGCGCAGGATCGCATTCTCGATATTGCCCCTTTCGTTGCGGCAGGGGATCAGAATGCTCGCGGAAAATTTCCGGTCCGGAAATTGACGGACCGGACGCCCGACCAGATAGGTCCGCAGGCACAGTTGCCTGATCCCCGGCAGCGGCGCGATGTAGCGGTTGACGAAGGGGCCGATGCCGAACCAGCGCAGCGGAATCAGTTGCCGTTGTTCCGCGCTGATCACCTCGAAATCCGCGAGATCCATCAGGTTGAGGAAGTCGGCGGTGGCGATGTAATTGATTTTCGGTTGCTTGGCCCGCAGATGCAGCCCCTCGGCGAGCTTCAGCACCGGCTCCCACAGATGCGAGTAGTAGGAGATGATGATCCGCGTCGACGGTGCGCACAAGTGATGCACCAGCCGCAACGTGCCGTCGATATCCTCGAACATGCCGATGGTATCGGCGATCACGATGTAATCGAAGGGTCCCTCGATCGAAGTTAGCGTCGCGGGATCTTCCACGTCGCCCAGGACGAAATTGAGATCGGGATGCAGCTGATTGGCCTTGGCGATCGTCTTGGCGCCGAAATCGACGCCGACGCCGTAGGACGGCTGCAGCGCCGCGAGCAAATCTCCGCGACCGCAGCCCAGTTCCAGCACCCGCTTGCCCGGTGGAATCAAGAACCGCATGAACTTGCGGTCGTCTTCATGGTAGGCGGCATTGAACTCGCGCCAGCGATCCAGTTCATCGCCGTTGGTCTCGAAGTGGCCGAGCAGGTCACGCTTCCGCATACTTGAAAGCTGCAGTGAAGCAGTGGCGTCGGATTGCCTCAGATACATTTCATCCTCGATGCGGGAAACCGGAGGCTCTCTTAGCTGAACGGTCTAGGGGTGTAAAATCGGCGAATTCGGCGTAGCTGGGATCGCCGATGCAGCCATGGTCACTTCGTATCGGCAGTCACGCGGGCGTCCTCGCCATTCTTGTTCCAGCCGACCGCGGGCAAAAAATAGATCGTGGCCAATGTCTCGCGCCGGAGTGTCGGCAGAGGTGCAGCGCGGTCCGAGCTGCGCGTGGGTTTTGGTGAGGGTGGGGACGACCACAGCGCAGTCGCTGTTATCGCCCGCCCCAAAATCGAACGGCGCATGAAATCCCCAGCCATCCCGTTGCAATCCACTTTCGAGGATCGATGGATGCGCG
>JBKQRS010000066.1:0-3292 GCA_052143915.1 Bradyrhizobium sp. | reverse complement strand
CCCGTGACGATGGCGGCCATCGCCGCTGTGGATACGGCGTTGTGGGACATCAAAGCGAAAAGCCTGGGTGTGCCTTTGTTTCAATTGCTGGGCGGCGCCTCGCGGGAAGGCGTACTGGTCTATTGCCATACCAGCGGCGGCGATGTGGATGCGACCATACAAGACGTCGCGCGTCACATCGAGCTCGGCTACAAAGCAATTCGAGCGCAGTCGGGAATTCCGGGCTTGGCCGGAACCTACGGAGTCCCCAAGACGGGGCAGCGCTACGAGCCAGCCGAGAAAGACGCCCCATCGGAACATTCTTGGTCTTCCGAACTGTACTTGAATTGCACGCCACAATTGTTTGCGCGACTGCGCAAGGAATTTGGCCCGGATTTGCTCCTCTTGCATGACGCGCATCACAGGCTCACTCCGATCGAGGCCGCGCGATTGGGAAAGGAACTCGAGCCTTCTCACCTCTTTTGGCTGGAAGATCCTGCACCGGCGGACGTGCAGGAGAGTTTCCGGCTGATCCGCCAGCACACGACGACGCCCATCGCGGTCGGGGAAGTGTTCAACAGCATCTATGATTGCCAGTTGCTGATCCAGGAACAGCTCATCGACTACATCCGAATGAGTGTGGCCCATGCCGGTGGCATCACGCATTTGAGGAAAATTGCCAACTTGGCGGATTTGCACCACGTGCGGATGGGATCGCATGGGGCCAGCGACCTCAGCCCCGTGTGCATGGCGGCGGCGCTTCATTTCGATTTGAGCGTCCATAACTTCGGCATTCAGGAGCACATGGGCCACGCCCCGGAGACGGAGAAGGTGTTCCCTCACGCCTATTCATTCGCCGGCGGATACATGCACCCGGGCGAGGCGCCAGGGCTCGGCGTTGACATCGATGAATCGCTCGCCGCGAAGTATCCCTACGAGCGGGCCTATCTCCCCATCAATCGCAAGCTCGACGGAACGCTGCATAGCTGGTAGTAGAATCGCCGGACCTGCCTGCACAGGGCGTCTCGCTGCGATGCGGGCGCGCGATCGCCATTGAGATCTAATATTTGGATATCAACGCGCATGGGTTGTATCCTCGGGCGCATGGCGCGATCCTACGAGGCGTCTTCACCGATCGGCCTTTTTTCGGTTTGAGGCGGCGAACGACCGAAAAGTCTTGGACTCTACAGATCTTCGGTTAGGAGATTGATTTCAACGAAAACCAATCCCACAAGGACCGCGCCGATCTTTCTGCCTCTTTCTTACAAGCATTTGTCCGCCGCCTTGTTGACCGGGCTCGCCCTGCGCCTTTATTTCATCACTCATTTTCAAATTTATGCGGGCGACACGAAATTTTACGAGGAGCTCGCACGCAACTGGCTGGACTACGGCGCTTACGGTGTCATCCTCCATGGCCAATTGATCCCCCTCGATATGCGGATGCCGGGATATCCCGCATTTCTTGCTGTCATCTACGGCATATTTGGGCGGGCGGACAAGACAGTCATGGTTGTGCAGGCCGTCGTTGATTTGATGACCTGTATTCTTGCCGCCCTGATTGCGGCGCGCCTTGCGCCTGCCTCTAAACGAACTCTTGTGGCGACGATCGCGCTTTGGATGGCCGCGCTCTGTCCATTCACAGCAAACTACACCGCGGTCGTGCTCACGGAAACCCTCGCCATTTTCCTGACGACCCTGACACTGCTGGTTTTTGTCTGCGTCATTGGCCATCCATGGATGGATCGCCCTCTCCATTCCTTTGACCGTAGGTCTTTGCTTTCCGCCGTCGGATGGTTTCTGTTGGGCGGATTGCTCGTAGGTGTTGGAACCTTGGTCCGTCCTGAAACGCCGCTCCTGCTCATCGCTGTGGGACTCGTTCTTAGCGTCCGGTGGCGTCGCAGCGTCGATTGGCCGAAGCTAGCTCTGGCAATTCTGTGGATGGCAGTCGGTCTACTCTTGCCTTTGATGCCCTGGGCCGTGCGAAACGCGCGGACATTGGGCCGAATTGAATTTCTCGCTCCACGTTACGCACAAACCCAAGGGGACTACATTCCCGTTGGTTTCTATGGTTGGACCCGAACGTGGATGGTGCGATTCGAGGACGCTTATCTTGGGCCATGGAAATTGAATAAGGCGCCGATTCTCATCGAAACGCTGCCCAGCTCAGCTTTCGACTCTGCGGCGGAACGCGCTCGCGTCGAAGCGCTGTTGAGCCGCTACAACAGCGACATGAAAATGACGCCCATGATCGATCGCGGATTTGCGCTCCTGGCGCGCGAACGAACGGCCCGGCACCCGATCCGCACCTATGTCTTCATTCCCATGCTTCGAGCGTGGGCAATCTGGTTTACACCGCGGATCGAATTGCTCCCCTACTCGGGGAAGCTTTGGCCGCCACTCAAACAATGGCGAAACAGATCGACCGATTTCGACGTGACGCTCTGGTTCGAAATCTTCAACTGCATTTATCTGGGCCTGGCTTTCGTTGGCGCGTGGCGCTGCCGCCGGCATCCGGCGCTGGCATTTCTGATCGCGTTCATCGTCATCCGCACGGCATTCTTGACGCAGTTGCAAACCGTCGAGCCGCGCTACGTGATCGTCTGCTTCCCCGCGCTATTGGCGCTCGGCGCTCAGGCGTGGGCCAAAACTCAACCGGGCGCTTCCGTCGCCAGCGGGATTTCCATGGCACCGAAACCGGGCGGCACTCTCAGCTCGGGCTTGTAGTAAGAGCGAGCGTGAGAAGCGTCTCTTGCTCGGACGCATGCGCCTTGGCCGAGCCAGTCGCCGGACTCGCGCTCGCCGGCCGTTTCACCGAACGTAGCGGGACAGTGCCGCGGTCCAGGCCTTCCTTGACTTTCGCTTTTTCTTCGCTTACCATGATTCCGGCTTCCCCGTGTCCATGATAGGTCGCCATGAATTTACCCGTCGCACCACCAAGCATCGTGAGAAAACAGTCGTCTCCGAACCCCTGGATGCTTCCCAGTCGTGCGCTTTCACTTTATTACGGGTGCCCGGAAATGCCGCGGCTCTCACACTACTTCCTTCCGAGAGTTCTTCTGAACGGGAAACGAGTGCTCTATCTCGACGGCGCAAATCAGATCGGCCCGCTGTTGATAGCCCGTTTTGCAAAGGAACGCGGTCTTGACCCCTCCGTCTTTAATTGCCTCATTCGAGTCTCCCGCGCCTTTACGTGTTTTCAGCTGACGGAACTCATCCGGCGTGTTCCGAGATTTCTGGAGACGTTTGATGCCAACGTTCTGATTGTCACTGCCCTGCCTGATTTGTTTTTCGACGAGGATGTCCGGGATCGAGA
>JBKQRS010000065.1:0-34866 GCA_052143915.1 Bradyrhizobium sp. | reverse complement strand
AGTGCCGCGAGTACCAGCAGGATCGGATATTCGGCGATCCAGCTGAACGTGTAGGGCGCCACCAGCCCGGCTAACAGGCCGCCGATCATGCCGCCCAGCGACAACGCGACATAGAACCCGGTGAGGTAGCGCGACGCCGGCCGGGTGCGCGCCAGTTCGCCGTGGCTCGCCATGGCGATGACGAAGAAGCAGAGCTGGTGGCCGCCCAGCGTCAGCAGCAGGTTCTGCTCGCCGCCGATCGCCAGCAGCACGATGACGCCCGCGATCGCCACCGGCTGCAGCATCAGCATCCATTTGTGCGGCAGCAGCGGGCGCGACTGGAACACCAGCACCCAGGTCAGGAGATAAAGCGACAGCGGCAGCACCCACAGCAACGGCGCCGCGGCGACGTCGGTGGAAATATGCGCGGTCACCGCGATCAACAAGCCCGACGGCACCGCGGCGAGAAAGATCCAGCGCACGCGCAAGCTCCAGGCCGGCGGCGGCATATCGATATCCTTCGCCAGCGTATCCACCGCGGCCGACGCCGGCGCGCGCAACAGCAGCACGCCGCATGCCGCGATCAGCACGATCAGCAGGCCATAGCCGCCGGTCCAGATCAGGTTCTGCGTGCGCAGCGTGAACATCGGCTCGAGCAGCACCGGGTAGGACAACAGCGCCAGGAAGCTGCCGATATTGGAGGAGGCATAGAGGAAATAGGGGTCGGGGCCGTTGGGATGCCCGGTGCGGACGAACCAGGCCTGCAACAGCGGGTTGTTCGCTGCCAGCGCGAAGAACGGCAGCCCGATCGAAACCGCGAACAGGCCGAGCAGCCAGAGCGCGTAGCCTGAGGTCGGCGGTTCGCCCCACCCGACCGCAATCGACAGCGGCAGCGTCAATAGCGCGATCACCAGCAGCGCCAGATGCACGGCAACCGGGATCATCCGGTTGCGGAGCCGCATCAGGTAATGTGCATAGGCGTAGCCGGCGAGCAGCAGCGACTGGAAGAACACCATCGCCACCGACCAAACCGCCGGCGAACCGCCGAGCCGCGGCAGCACCATTTTCGTGAACAAAGGCTGCACCGAGAACAGCAGCAGCGCGCTGACGAAGATGGCGGCCGTATAAACCACCAGCACCAGCCGGTTTCGGCTCGCGGAAGGCCAGTCCGCGACCGCGGACGGATCAGGCTGCGTCATGAAAACTCCGGCCAAGCGTTTTCAAGCCAAAACGCGTCAAACAAAGGGCTTCCGGCGGGCGCCGGGAGCGGTAATGGAGCATAGGGCAGCGCCGCCGGCAATGCGGGTCCGGGAACCGACGCGGTCACTTCATGCTGTGCCAGGGTTCACATCTTCGCTAAGGAGTGACAGAAGCAGCGAAACGTCACATCGTCATTCCGGAGGCCGCAAAGCGGCAATCCGGAATCTCGAGATTCCGGGTTCATCGCTGCGCGATGCCCCGGAATGGCGACAGTGATAAAACCATCCTGAAGCAGGCATGAACGAAACAGACGTTGTCATCATCGGCGCCGGGCATAACGGCCTCACCTGCGCGAGCTATCTCGCAATGGCCGGCCTGCGCGTAAAGGTCGTCGAGCGCCGCAAGGTGGTGGGGGGAGCGGCGGTCACCGAGGAGTTTCATCCGGGATTCCGCAATTCGGTGGCGGCCTACACGGTCAGCCTGCTCAATCCGCAAATCATGACGGACTTGAAATTGGCCGAGCACGGCCTGCGGATCGTCGAGCGCCGCGCGCAGAATTTCCTGCCCGCTATCGATGGCAGCTATCTGCTGACGGGCGAAGGTCGGACCCACGCGTCGGTGGCAAAGCTCAGCGAACGCGATGCGGAGAGCCTGGAAGCGTTCAGCCTCAGGCTTGAAGAGATCGCCGACGTCTTGCGCGCCTTCGTGCTGCGCGCGCCGCCGAACATCGTGGAAGGGTTCGGTACAGGCGCGATCCGCGAGAGTTTTAACGCGCTCGGCACCGCCAACATCCTGCGCCGGCTTTCGCTGGAACAACAACGCTCGCTGCTCGACCTGTTCACGCGCTCGGCCGGCGAGATGCTGGACGAGGTCTTCGAGAGCGATCTGGTGAAGGCGCTGTTCGGCTTCGACGCCATCGTCGGCAATTATGCCAGTCCATATGCGGCGGGTTCGGCCTATGTGATGCTGCATCATGCATTCGGCGAGGTGAACGGCAAGAAAGGCGTCTGGGGCCATGCCATCGGCGGCATGGGGGCAATCACGCGGGCCATGTCGCGCGCCGCAAGCGGGCATGGCGCCGAGATCGCGCTGGAGGCCGGCGTCCGCGAGGTGATCGTCGAACGCGACCGCACTGTCGGCGTCATCCTCGACAATGGCGAGACGATCCGCGCCCGCTACGTCGCTTCAAGCGTCAATCCGAAACTCCTGTACACGCGGCTTTTGCCATCCGATGCGCTGCCGGGCGAGTTTCTCGCGCGCATCAAGCATTGGCGCAACGGTTCCGGCACGTTCCGGATCAATGTCGCGCTCAGCGCCCTGCCCTCGTTCACGGCGCTGCCCGGGCCGGGCGACCATCTCACCGCCGGCATCATCATCGCACCCAGCCTCAAATATATGGACCGCGCCTGGCAGGACGCGCGCGACCATGGCTGGAGCCGCGAGCCGGTGGTCGAGGTACTGATCCCCTCGACGCTGGACGAGACGCTCGCCCCGCCGGGCCAGCATGTCGCGAGCCTGTTTTGCCAGCACGTCGCGCCGGAACTGCCCGACGGACGATCATGGGACGACCACCGCGAGGAAGTCGCCGATCTCATGATCGCGACGGTGGACAAATACGCGCCGGGCTTTGCGGCAAGCGTGATCGGGCGGCAAATCCTTTCCCCGCTCGACCTCGAGCGCCAGTTCGGCCTGCTGGGCGGCGACATCTTTCACGGCGCGCTGACGCTGAACCAACTGTTCTCGGCGCGGCCTATGCTCGGCCATGCCGATTATCGCGGGCCGTTGAGGGGGCTCTATCATTGCGGCAGCGGCGCCCATCCCGGCGGCGGCGTCACCGGCGCCCCCGGCCACAACGCCGCGCGGGTGATTTTGGGGGATCACCGGGCACTGTTCGGATGAATGCGGGATTACTTTGTCGCGGAGCCTGTCATCGGGCGCCGATTCGCGCGACCCGTTGGCTCCCTTGCGCAAACGCTTTGCGTTTGTCGCAAGCAATGACGAGCGACTACCTTGTCGTCTTCGGCGGCTGGCGGCGGCGATCGCTTGCCGGCTGATAGGCGATCCGCGAGTGATGCGCGCAATAGGGCAGGCTGGGCAGCGCCTTGCCGCCGCAGAAGAAAAATTCCGGGCTGGAGGGATCGCCGACTGGCCAATGGCAGGTGGCCTCGTTCAATTCGAGCAGCGACAGCCGCTGGCTCATCGGCACGACGTTGTCATAGGCGATCGGATCCGGCTCCAGCTCGACCTCGAAGGCGTGGGCCAGCGCGGTATTGCCGCGGGAAACCGGACGAGAAACCCGCATCATGTGCTGGGCGGGCCGTGCTTTCCGCTGGCGCGGCGCTGCCGAAGAGGGGCTCTTGGCGCGGCCGGAAAGGCCCAGCCGGTGGACTTTGCCGATCACGGCATTTCGGGTCACATTTCCGAGTTCTGCGGCAATCTGGCTCGCCGAAAGCCCGGCTTCCCAGAGTTTCTTCAGTTGCTCGACGCGATCGTCAGACCAGGTCAATACCGTCATCGCACTCTTTCCTTCGCGTCGCGCCGGCCGATTTCGGGGCGGCGCTGCGATGCCAAAGCTCTAAAAAATCCCTTCCGGCAGAATCCCTTAGCCCTCGCCGGGCGCGGAAAGCGCGCCCGAACGTTTACGCCGAACATTTGCGTCTTAGAGGAACAGATACTACCGCACGAGATGTCGTACCCGACAGGAAAGAAGCTACAATATGGCGTGACTCCGGCGCAAGAGTCCGCGTGGATGCGTCCACATGTTCCGTCACTTTAGCCCTTGCAATGCGATCTTTCCGCGACACCGGATGTTTACGGGCTGGCCGGCCGGCGACCGGTTGACAGTTATCGCCGCGCGCATACAATGCTTCCCACGTGCCGCCCCGAAAAGGCGGCACGTTTTGTTTTGCCGGGACTGGTTGTCGATGCGACCGCGCCAATGCGCGCACCACAATTGGCTCTAACTCACAGTGACCGCCATGACCAACAGCGCGACGTCGCATCTGCTTCCCGTATTTGCCAGGGTCGATCTCGGTTTCGAGCGCGGCGAAGGCGCGTGGCTGATTGCGACCAATGGCGAGCGCTATCTCGATTTCACCTCCGGGGTCGCGGTGAATGCGCTGGGCCACTGCCATCCGCATCTGGTCGCAGCACTGCAGGAGCAGGCGACCAGGCTGTGGCACATGTCGAACCTGTTCAAGAGTCCGGATGGCGAGCGGCTCGCGGCGCGACTGTGCGAAGCGAGCTTCGCCGACTTTGTGTTCTTCGCCAATTCCGGCGCCGAGGCGATGGAATGCGCGATCAAGATCACGCGCAAATATCACGCCGCGAAGGGTAACCCGGAGCGCTACCGGATCATCACCTTCGAGGGCGCGTTCCACGGGCGAACGCTGGCGACGCTGGCGGCCACCGGCTCGGCCAAATATCTTGAAGGCTTCGGCCCGCCGATGGATGGCTTTGATCAGGTCGCGCTCGGCGATCTCGACGCCGTCAAGAAAGCGGTCGGCCCGCAGACCGCCGGCATCCTGATCGAGCCGCTGCAGGGCGAAGGCGGCGTGCGCGCAGCGCCTCATGCCTTCTTCAAGGCGTTGCGTCAGCTCTGCGACGACAAGGGGCTGCTGTTGATCCTCGACGAGGTGCAGACCGGCATGGGCCGCACCGGCGATCTGTTTGCCCACAAGCGCCTCGGTGTCACGCCGGACGTGATGTCGCTGGCAAAGGCGCTCGGCGGCGGCTTTCCGATCGGCGCGTGTCTGGCAACCGCCGACGCTGCCGCCGGTATGACGCCGGGTTCGCACGGCTCGACCTTCGGCGGCAACCCGCTCGCGGTCGCCGCCGCCAATGCCGTGCTGGACGTGATGCTGAAGCCGGGCTTCTTCGAGCACGTGCAGAAGATGTCGCTGCTGTTGAAACAGAAGCTCGCCTCGGTGGTCGACCGCCACCCAGGCGTGCTCGCCGAAGTTCGCGGCGAAGGGCTGCTGATCGGCCTCAAGGCGGTGGTGCCTTCGGCCGATCTGGTGACGGCGCTGCGCGGGCAACACCTGCTCACGGTCGGCGCCGGCGACAACGTGGTGCGCTTCCTGCCGCCGTTGATCGTCACCGAGGCCGAGATCGAGGACGCCGTCACACGGCTCGATCGCGCCTGCGCAGCGCTTTCCAGCGATCAGTCGAAGCGGGCGGCCGGGCGATGAGCAAGGCGCTGCGGCATTTTCTCGACCTCAACGAGCTCCCGACCAAGGAGTTGCGCAACATGCTCGCGGCCAGCGTCGCCATGAAGGCGAAGCTGAAGGCGTCGAAGAACCAGGGCGAGAAGCCGAAACGGCCGCTCGAGGGCAAGACGCTGGCGATGATCTTCGAGAAGCCCTCGACCCGCACGCGGGTGTCGTTCGACGTCGGCATGCGCCAGCTCGGCGGTGAAGCGATCATGCTGACGGGGGCGGAAATGCAGCTCGGTCGCGGCGAGACCATTGCCGACACCGCGCGCGTGCTGTCGCGTTACGTCGACGCCATCATGATCCGCATTCTCAACCACGATGCGCTCCTGGAGCTTGCCGCGCATGCCACGGTGCCCGTCATCAACGGGCTGACGCGGCGCTCGCATCCCTGCCAGGTGATGGCGGATCTGATGACCTTCGAGGAGCATCGCGGTCCGATCACGGGCCACACCGTGGCCTGGAGCGGCGACGACAACAACGTGCTGGCGTCCTGGGCGCACGCGGCGGAGCGGTTCCAGTTCAAATTGAACGTTGCGACCCCGCCGGAGCTCGCGCCGAACAAGGCGATGCGGGACTGGATCAAGGCGACGCAAGCACCGATCGTGCTCGGCAATGATCCGGAAGCCGCCGTGCGCGGCGCCGATTGCGTGGTCACCGATACCTGGTTCTCGATGGGCGACAAGGACGGCGAGTATCGCCACAATTTGCTGAAACCCTATCAGGTCAACGCCAGGCTGATGCGGCTCGCGAAGCCCGATGCGCTGTTCATGCATTGTCTGCCCGCCCATCGCGGCGACGAAGTCACCGACGAGGTGATCGACGGCCCGCAATCGGTGGTGTTCGACGAGGCCGAAAATCGCCTGCACGTGCAAAAGGGCATCCTGGCGTGGTGTTTTGAGGCGGTGGCGTAGCCACAATACTGCCCGTCGTCCCCGCAAACGCGGGGACCCATACCGCGTGATCTTGCGGCAAGGCTGCGGAGGCAGACGCTCCCTGTTTCCGTCGCAACTGACACCGGCGGTCATGGGTCCCTGAGTTCGGAGGACTACCCGCGGAGATATTTTCGCGCCTTCCAAACCCCTTTCGTTCCGCGACTGCCGACCCCAGATAGAGCGCCATGACCTCACAATTCCCCGACATGAAAAACCTGCCTCAAACCCCGGTCCGCGCGCCGTCGGCGGTTCCGGTCGACGACGCGGTGCTGCCGTTCGAGGTCGCCGAACTCGATCTGCGCGGCCGCCTGACCCGGCTCGGTCCCGGGCTCGACGATCTCCTGGCCAAGCACGATTATCCGCCGCCCGTCGGCAAGCTGCTCGGTGAGGCGATCGTGCTCACGACACTGCTCGGCTCGTCACTGAAATTCGACGGCCGTTTCATCCTGCAGACCCAGACCGACGGGCCGGTGTCATTTCTGATCGTCGACTTCCAGGCCCCGGATCGCTTGCGCGCCTATGCGCGTTTCGATGCGAGAAGGCTCAAGGAGGGTCAGGATTCCGGCGCGCTGTTGGGCAAGGGTCATCTCGCCATGACCATTGATCAGGGGCCGGACATGAGCCGCTACCAGGGCCTGGTGGCGCTGGATGGCGGCAGCCTGGAGGACGCCGCGCATGAATATTTCCTGCGCTCAGAACAGATCCCCACAAGGGTGCGGCTCGCGGTCGGCGAGGAATGGCGCGGCGGCGACGGCGGCCCCAGACATCGCTGGCGCGCCGGCGGCATGTTGCTGCAATTTCTCCCCAAGGCGCCAGAACGCGCGCGGCAGCCTGATTTGCATCCCGGCGATGCGCCCGAGGGGACCGCTGCCCATACGATCGAGGAAGACGATGCCTGGGTCGAGGGTCAATCCCTGATCTCGACGATCGAGGATGTCGAACTGATCGATCCCGATCTGTCGGGCGAGCGGCTGCTCTATCGCCTGTTTCACGAGCGCGGCGTTCGGGTGTTTGCGCCACTGCCCTTGCGCGCGCAATGCTCCTGTTCGCGCGACGCGGTGTCCTCGATGCTGAAGAGCTTCGAACCCAATGACCGCGCCGAGATGGTCAAGGACGGCAAGGTGGTGGTGACCTGCGAATTCTGCTCGTCGGTCTATCAATTCACGCCGCACGAAGCGGGCGTGGAGTAGGGCGGACCAACGCGCCACACTCTAAGACTGTCATCGCCCGCGAAAGCGGGCGATCCAGTATTCCGAGGCGCCAGCAAAGCAAATCGAAACGCCGCGGCGTGCTGGATACCCCACTTTCGCGGGTATGACGGATTATTGTGAAGCAGCGTCCGCTTCCCGCCCCTATCGTCCGCTCAAAACAAAGACGCTCCGGACCACAGCCGGCCGAGTTACGACAGTGCCGCCTTCACCCGCTCCGGCGAGAACGGCACGCGCCTGATACGCACGCCGGTGGCATCGAAGATGGCGTTGGCAATCGCCGCGGCCACCGGACGTATCGACGGTTCGCCGGCGCCGGACGGCGCAATCTCCGGGTGGTTGATCAGCACAACGTTCACCTCGCTCGGCGTCTCCGTGATGTCGAGGATCGGATAGGTGATCCAGTCCACGCTGGTCACGGCCCTGCGGTCGAAGGTCACTTCCTCCCACAGCGTGCGGCTCACGCCCTGGACGATGTTGCCTTCGATGCATTTCACCAGTCCGTCGGGATTGATGATCTGCCCGCAATCGTGCGCAACCGTGAATTTGCGTGCCCAGATCTTGCCGGTAGCGCGGTCGATTTCGACCTCGGCGACGATGGCGACGCGCGTGCCGTTGCGCTGCGCATAGGCGATGCCGCGGCCGGCCACCTTTGTGCCGGTCTGGTCGCGGCGCGGCGAGGCCCGCGTCTCCCATTTGGCTTTCTCGGCCGCTGCCTTGATGACGGCCACGTCGCGCGGCTCCTTGATATAGCGGAGCCGGAACTCGATCGGATCGGCATTCACCGCCGCCGCCACTTCGTCGATAAAGGACTCGCTGGCGAAGTGGATTTGCGGCCCGACCGGATCGCGCAAATGGGAGCTGCGCAACGGCGAGGCGCGGTCGAGCAGCGGCGGAATGGTTTCCCAGGCCAGCCGCTTGTTTTCGACCGCATAGGATTCCGCCGGCACGCCGAAGCCGTCGCCGGATTTCAGCGCGACGCCGAGCGTCTGCCCGGCCAGCGTATCCGGCGGCTTGCCGCCATTGGTATCGACGTCGACCCGCGAGAAGGCCTTGCTGGTGAACTCGTAGGCAATGACCTCGCCGGCGGCGTTGAGGCCGGCCCGCGCATGATGCGTCGAGGCCGGGCCCTTCGGATCCCAGCCGGTGCCCTGGTCGCGCATATACTGCAGCCGCACCGGGCGGCCGACCGCCTTGGCGAGCACGCCGGCGTCCATGGCGCAGTCGTCGGCGTCGTTGCGACCGTAGGAGCCCGGACCCGGCTTGAAGATGACGCGCACCTTGTCGTGCGGCACCTGCAGCGTGGCGGCGAGTCCATTCTGAACGAAATGGGATTTCTGCGTCCCGCTCCAGCAGGTGACGTTGCCGTCTTTTATCTCGACCAGCGCGCAGGCCGGACCCATGCTGGCATGCGACTGGAACGGCCATTCGTATTCGGCCTCGATCACTCTTGTCGCCGACTTGAACGCCTCCTCGACGTTGCCGTTTTCCTTTTCCACCACACGCTTGCGCGCCGGCGCTTTTCGAATGTGATCATAGAGCGATGCCTGTTCCGGGAACGGCGGCTCAAGGGCCGACCATTCGACCTTCAGCTTCTCGGCCGCCTGGATCGCGTCCCATTCCCTGTCGGCGGCCACGCCGAGGAAACCCTTGTCCCAGACCACCTTGGCGCCCGGAATCTCCTTGATCGAACTTTCGTCGACCTTCACCGGCACCGCGCCGGCAACGGGTGGCCGGATCATGCGGCCGTGCATCATGTCGGGCACCTTGATGTCGGTGCAGAAGTCCTCCTGGCAGAAAACCTTCGGCGCGACGTCCTCGCGCTTGATCGGCTGGCCGACGATCCTGTGCTCGCTTGGCGGCTTTGGCTGCGCCTTGCCGGGCGCGTACAGCGCGTTGCCGTATTGCTTGTTCCAGTCGAGTTGGACGTTGAAATATTGATCGCCGATCAGCTCTGCAAAGGAAATGCGCTTTGCCCTGTCGTCGACGGCGCTGACGACGCCGTCGCTGACGATGAGCCTGTCGGGTGGCGTCGACAGCCGTCCTGCGGCCATCTCGACCAGCACGCGGCGGGCTTCCGCAGCCGCCATCCGCATCTGCTTGCCGCCGAGCTGGATGCCGGTGGAGCCGGAAGCACCGCCCTGGTTCACCGATGTGGCGGTATCGCCCATCAAGACCTTGACGCTCTTGAACGCAACGTCGAGCTCTTCCGCCACGATCTGGCCGATGGCCACATGCAGCCCGTGGCCCATGTCCATCTTGCCGAAATAGGCCGATACGCCGCCGTCGGCATTCACCGCGATGTAGGACGATAGCTGATCGGGCGTCAGCGGCGGCCGCGCGCCTTGCGCATAGGCCTGACCGATCGACAGCACGGTCTCCAGCGTCACGCCCGCGCCGATCGACACCACCAGCGCGCCGCCACCGAGCAGGACCGAGCGGCGCGTCAACGACGAAGCGTTTTCGAATTTTGTCATGGCGCCCTCCCTAGCCCATCATCTCGGCGGCACGCTTGACCGCCTTGAGAATGCTGATGTGGGTGCCGCAACGGCATTTCAATCCGGACAACGCGTCCTTGATCTCCGCTTCGCTCGGCTTCTTCCTGTCGCGCAGGAAGGCGGCCGCGGTCATCAGCCAGCCGTTGATGCAGTAGCCGCACTGCGGCACCTGCTCCTCGACGTAAGCCGTCTGCAGCGGGTGCGGTTTTTCCGGCGTGCCGAGACCGGCCAGCGTCACGATCTTGCCCTGACCGACGGCCGATAACGGCGTCACGCAGGAGCGCGTCGGCTGGCCGTCGATGTGCACGGTGCAGGCGCCGCATTGCGCCAGCCCGCAACCGAAATGGGGATTGTTGAGGCCGAGATCGTTGCGCAAGGCATAGAGCAACGGCATGTCCGGGTCGGCATTGACCGTATGAGTCTGGCCGTTGACGTCAAGCGTGAAGGGTTGGTTCATAGCATCAGCTCCCTAAGGCGTGGCGCGGCGGATTACGTCCTGCCGCCCCCGTCGCGGTAATCCGCGAGCGCGTCGTTAGCCGACGCTTGCAGGGGAAATCCTATTCTCGGAAGCGGAGCTTGGGAATGGCTCCAAGTAAAATTGATGTTCCTGATCCGACATCGCCCCACAGGGCGAGGCATCATAACTTCTCGGGCGTTGGCGGACCTTCCGCCTTGGCGCGGTTTACCGACCTATGTCGGACGTCGCGTCGATGATGGGCCTGTTGCGCGAAATAGATCCCTGGCCGGAATTTCAGGCCGCTTTGATCGTCGCAAAGAAACCCTCGACCTCGGAGCGAAGCAGCGCCGCCTGCTTGGACAGTTCATTGGAGGCGGTCAACAAGTGCGAGGCGGTCTGCCCGGTTGAGCTCGCTGCCTGGCTCACGCCGCTTATGTTGCTTGACACCTCGTGGGTACCGCGAGCCGCCTCCTGGACATTATGCGCAATTTCGGCGGTAGCCATTCCCTGCTGTTCGACGGCGGCGGCTATCGCGGTGGCGATCTCATTCACGGAGGCGATGGTCGCACCTATTTGCTGGATTGCTCCAACGGACTCCTTGGTGGCGTCCTGGATCGAGAGAATCTGCTGGCCGATTTCGCCGGTCGCCTTCGCCGTCTGCTCCGCCAGCGCCTTGACTTCGGATGCGACCACGGCGAAGCCACGGCCGGCTTCGCCGGCACGCGCTGCCTCGATCGTCGCATTCAGCGCCAGCAAGTTGGTTTGCCCCGCGATCGTATTGATCAATTCAACGACGTCACCGATCCTCTGAGTGGCCTTGGCAAGGCCCTCGATGGAGGCGCCCGATCGAGCAGCCTGATCTACAGCCGTTCCGGTAATCCTCGTGGATTCGGAGACCTGACGGCCGATTTCCTTGATCGAAGAGGTGAGTTGCTCGGTCGAAGCGGCGACTGCCTGCACGTTGGTGGAGGCTTCTTCCGAGGCCGCGGCGACCGCCGTGGATTGCTGCGTTGACTGTTCGGCATTTGCGGCAAGAGCATTGGCCGCGTTTTGCAGGTTCGTCGCGGAGCCGCCAACTGTATCCAGGACAATCTTTATCCGACTGTCGAAACTCTGAATAGCGGCACTAACCTTCTCCTGTTGCTGTTGCCGCTCCGCCAGCAGAGCTTCCTGATACACGGAAATCGCGATATCCATATCCAGCATCACGGCGCTGTTGATGGCCGTGAGGACCTTGGCGAGACGCGACGGTTTCCACCGGTATTTGCTGACGGCAAGCGCTGCGAGCCGGCCCAGAACAAAATTGTAGCCGCCGATGTACCAGCGTGGCTCCAATCCGATCTTGTTATGAATGAGGCCGATCGTGCGCACGCCGTGCATATACTCATGATCGAAGCGGCCGTTGAACAGGCGCTCCCAATGGGAGCCCTGCGCTTTCTTGAGTCGGGGAATATCGCTGCCGACCAACTTCGCGAGTTGCGGCTCCTTCGTAACGTGCTGATAGAAACCCTCCAGGATTTCCGGCAGGGCTCCGTCTACTTTGTTCCAGAACTCACGCAACGTCTCACCTGTCTCGGCATCAATGTGCATGAAGCGCATGCGGGTTTCTCGATCCTGATTGCCATCTGCGGGCTCCGCAAGCGAGGTAGGTTTGAGCGTCATGTGCTGTCGTCCCTTATGCTGTCTTTGGGGGCACGATGCCGGAAGCACTTGTCGACTGGTCGGCAGCGTTACGCACGAACTTCGATTGAGACGATTCTATCGATCTGAATTAACATCCACCCAGCGTGAATTGATGTGGGTTACCGGGAGTTGATGCAGATTAACAATCTGGATTGACTAGATCGTGCTTCAGAAGATCGTTCGGGTCCCGTATGATCCGTTCGCAGGCATCGGGCGAACGCGCGTCGCGGCAAGGCATTTGGTACTCATCGGGACCGCCTCTCCGTCAGGCTCTGGCAAGACTTGCCGGGCTATTCCAGTTGGCGGAGGGCGATCGCCGGGCAGTGGTTCGAACGGCTTTTTCCCGCGTGAATTGTAGCGGCTCGATGTCTCGGAGCCCGCCGACTGACTTTCGGTGCGGTGTTTTCGCTACCATTCCCGCTCAAGGCGAATGTGCAAATATTCGTTGACTAGGCGAAAAGGGTTGCGCAAGACTTGGTATTCAAAATGCCAAGGCAGCTAGTGTTCCGGGCGACGTAACGACGCGGCCTCATCACAACGGTGACAACAAGATCAATGAAAAGCGTCCTGCCCTGCGTAGCTTGTCCAAACGTCTTGGGCTTTTGCGCCGCCGTATTGGGGAACGTGGAAAGGGCCAGCCCGGCCGCGACCGCGAATTGGCAGCGTCATCTGATGATTGCCGCGGGCAAGCAGGTTTTTGCCCCGAACCAGGCGTCTCCAGATGTTTTCGTCCTATGCAGCGGCTGGGGATTCCGGTCCTTGCAACTGCCGGACGGTCGCAGGCAGATATTGAACTTTCTGCTACCGGGCGACCTTTTTTCGACCAGCTCGGTGTTTGAAGAAAGCTTCCATTTTTCCGTGAAGGCACTCACAGCGATCCAAGTGAGCGGGATGAGGCGAGCTGAAGTGCAGTCGCGCCTGGCGGCCAATCCGGCGGTGGTGGTGGCATTGGCGAAATCTTGCTGCTCCGAAACGGAGGCTTCGGACAAGATGATAGCCGCCCTCGGCCAGTACTCGGCGGAGGAGCGCATCGCCTATCTCTTTCTGCATCTTATGAAGCGGATTGCTGCTCGAAACGTCATACGTGACCACCGCTATCCGCTCCCATTGCGCCAACAACATATCGCAGATGCCGTTGGACTTACGTCGGTTCATGTAAGTCGGATTCTCGGTGTCCTCCGCGATCGCGGTATTGCCGATTTGTCTAACGGCGTACTTGAGGTCTTCAGTCTGCGCGAGCTGGAGGAGCTTGGCTCCCTCACTTGAAGCGGCCCAGCTATCAGGCACGACGAGTTGCCGTGATGGCAGGAATGCCGGCCCAAATTGCACTTGGAGTTGAAGCTCGGGCGGCTTCAGCCACTTGTCTGTTAAGGACCGCAGTTAGTCAACCAGCAGGGACGCGTAGGATGAAATCGCCAGCGCCATGTCTAGTGCAACATACTTGTCAAGGGTCGCAACCAATTGCGTTTTCGATGACAACGGCAGAGGCGCACCAAGAATCTCCGTTGAGAAATCCATCTTGATCTTCATGTACCCGGCAACATACCATTTTGCGTCGAGGCCTACCTCGTGGTGCTTTATTCCGATGAGCGAAGCATTGTTGAAATATTCCTGATCGAACCGGCTTTCGAAAAGCCTCTTCCAGTGCTTCTTTTGTTTGTCTTTTAGATGATCGATTGTTCTCGCGGTGAGCGGTAGATCCAGGTTTGATCGCAGTACGTCAGTATAGAAATCCTCTATGATGCTGGCTGCGCGATGCTCGATGAGCGACCAGATCTGCGCTGCATAACGATGAGACTCGATGTCGATCGCGAGAAACCGAAGCATCGTTTCCATAACTACGCTCTCATCGGCGGTGGGTGATTCAAGGTAGCCGCATCTGCCGATAAGCTATCGATTTTGCGTTAACGGTCTTTCGCCCTTACTTGATGCAGATTACATGGTGGGCTGCAGCCCTTGCGAGGGGGATAGCATGCCGGACTCACTCGATCACTTCGAAATGCGGCGCCTTGAGGCCCTGAGCAACACGATTTTTGGCGTGGCGATGACGCTGCTCGCTTACAATTTTCCCAAAGGCGAGACCCTGAAAGGTTCGCCAATCTGGTCAACAATTTGGGCTACGTACAAGGCCCAACTGATTGCGCTCCTGATCAGTTTCGTCGTCGCGGGAATGTTCTGGTTTTCCCACCAGCGCAGGTTGGCATACCAGCCATACGCGACCCGATCCGTGGTCTATCTCAATCTGCTCTTTCTGCTGGCGATTATCTTGCTGCCCGTCACGACTGGCCTGTACGGCACGTATGGTAACGCGCGCGATATTATCGTGCTTTATAGCTGCCATTTGACCGCGCTTGGCGGGATGAGCAGCATCCTCTGGCTTCTTGCAGGACTGCCGCGTGGCGAGCCAAGTGTCGCACTTCCAATGATCTTCGCGACCGTCGCCTTTGCCCTGTCGGTCTTGTTCGCGTTGATCGTGCCGCAAACATCGATCCCGCAATCACTTTGGTGCTTTGGGTTTGCGACGCCGGTTATCGATCGTCTCCTGGAAAGACGCAGACGACTCTCCAATCGGCGATAAAATATTTTCGCGGGCCCGCGAACCCTTTTATGGATTTGGCCCCTCTGGACATTCGAACGCAACAAACGGAGGCCAATCCAATGATGTATTTCAAGACCAATCTTCCCGGTTGGGAACGCGCCATTCGCATCGCCATGGGTGTGATGGTGGTCGGCCTGGCCTATCTGTACGCACCCACCCCTTTGCTGACCTGGGTAGGCACCGCCATGGGCATCATGCTCGCCGGCACCGGCTTCATCGGGTTCTGTCCGATGTGCGCCATGGTGGGCCGCAGGTATATCGAGACCGGCAAGCAATGATCGCCGAACCGCAATTGGTCGAGGCGGCGTGCGGCGGCGATGCCGCCGCCGTCGAGAAATTGCTGGTCGTCTGCCAGCCGGATTTGCGCCGGTTCGCGCGACGCGCCTGCTCGACCACCGAGGATGCGGAAGACGCGGTTCAGATCGCGCTGTGGCAGCTCTACCGCAAGATCGGCGCGCTGCGCACCGCGGCAACCTTCGCAACCTGGCTGTTCCGGATCATCGAGCGGGAATGCTACCGGCTGTTTCACGCCCGCGACAAGTTGCAGGCGCTGGATCAGTCGCTCGACGCGGTGCTGCGCCAGGAACCGCTACCATTGGCGCTGCGCAAGGATCTGGTTGCTGCGATCGCGACGCTGCCGGAGCCGTACCGCCAGATATTGATCCTGCGCGATATTGACGAACTTTCCGCCTCGGAAGCCGCCGACCAGCTCAGTGTCTCGATCGATGCCGTCAAGAGCCGGCTGCACCGGGCCCGCGCAATGGTGCGCGACCATCTGCTGGCCGGCGGTTATCTCGCCTCAGTGCCATAATCAGAGATGAGATCAATGGTTTGCAGCCGCTCGATATCCATACACCTGTTGCGCGGCCTCGGTGCCGTCGTTCTGATCACGCTCGCCGTCATCTACGGTGGGGTACACGCATGGCTGCTGCCGCCTCTGCTGGTCGGCGCCCTGGTGCTGATGCGAGGTTGCCCGATGTGCTGGTTGATGGGCCTGGCCGAAGCTGCAACATCAAGGCGTGATGCTCCGCATCCGGATGAAATCCGCTGAGACCTTGCCGTCCGGCAATGACGAACCAGCCAAACCGGCACTGCGCGCCACGCTCTACGCTAGTTCAACACCCGCTTGTGGTCGGGGCTGTCGAGCGAAAAGGTCGGCACGTCGATCTCGAACTTCTCGCCGCTCTCGCTGACCATTTGATAACGTCCGGTCATGAAACCCGACGCGGTCGGCAGCGGCACGCCGGAAGTATATTCGAAGCGTTCGCCCGGGGCCAGCACCGGCTGCTCGCCGACCACCCCCTCGCCGCGGACTTCCTGCTTGCGGCCGGTCGCGTCGGTGATGATCCAGTGCCGCGTGCGCAACTGCACCGTCTCGTTGCCCGAATTGGTGATGACGATGGTGTAGGACCAGAAATACTGGCGGTTTTCGACCGACGAGCGTTCCGGCAGGAAGTTCGGCTCAACGGTGACTTCGATCTGGCGGGTGACGGCGCGGTACATGCGAGGCAAATCTTCCGAAATCATGCGGCATCATAGCCAATAGTTTCGGCAGAACCAATCCGGGACCGGCCTGGATCGCCCTTTCCGATCCGGTTCCCATCGTGGTTTCACCACAGTTCGGACCTATGGCGCTTGCGGGGCACGCAGCTTGCTTGCAGGTCACGGACCTATACAATCTCCAGGCCATGCGGGCCCAAAGGCCGCCTGCTCGGACGGTGCCAGATGACCTCAGTAGCCGATCGAATTGCCGGACCACCGCTGGCGGCCGCGGCCGACGTGGTCGCGCGCGACGCCGTGTCCGCGCAGGCCGTGCCGGCGATTGCGCTGCCGGCAACCGGGGAGCGCGAACTGCGGCTCGATCTGTTCCGCGGGCTGGCGCTGTGGCTGATCTTTATCGATCACTTGCCGCCCAATCTTTTGACCTGGCTCACGATCCGCAATTACGGATTCAGCGACGCCACCGAAATATTCATTTTCATCTCGGGCTATACGGCCGCGTTCGTATACGGCCGCGCGATGCGCGAGGCCGGCTTCGTGGTCGCGACCGCGCGTATCCTGCGGCGGGTCTGGCAGATTTACGTCGCGCATGTGTTTCTGTTCACGATCTTCCTCGCGGAAATTTCCTACGTTGCGACCAGCTTCGAGAACCCACTGTACTCCGAAGAAATGGGCATCATGGATTTTCTCAAGCAGCCGGACATCACCATCGTGCAGGCGCTGCTCCTGAGATTCCGTCCCGTCAACATGGACGTGCTGCCGCTCTATATCGTGCTGATGCTTTTCCTGCCGGCGATCCTGTGGCTGCTGAAGCGCAGCGCCGACCTCACGCTGGCGCTGTCGGTCCTCCTCTATGCCGCGACCTGGGAATTCGATCTCTATCTGTCGGCCTACCCGAACGGCGTCTGGGTCTTCAATCCGTTCGCCTGGCAATTGTTGTTCGTGTTCGGCGCGTGGTGCGCGCAGGGCGGTGCCCAGCGGATGTCGCGGATTCTCTCCTCGCGGATCACATTGGGGATTTCGGTCGCCTATTTGCTGTTCGCGTTCCTTGTCACGTTGACCTGGTATTGGCCGCAGCTAAGCTATCTGATGCCGCGTCGGCTCGAGCAATGGATGTATCCCATCAGCAAGACCGATCTTGACGTGCTGAGGTTCGCGCATTTCCTGGCGCTGGCCGCCATCACCGTGCGCTTCCTGCCGAAGAACTGGCCCGGACTGCAGTCGCCATGGCTGAGGCCGCTGATCCTGTGCGGCCAGCATTCGCTGGAGATTTTCTGCCTTGGCGTGTTCCTGGCGTTCGCCGGGCATTTCCTGCTGGCGGAGCTTTCCGGCGGCGCCGGGTTGCATTTCGTTATCAGTATTTCCGGAATCCTGATTATGTCTGCCGCGGCATGGCTGTTTTCATGGTACAAGCATTCCGCCGACAAGAGTGCATCCCGAACCAAGGGCACCGGCGGCAACGCCGATATGGCGGGAGGGGGGGCATGAAGTCCGGCTCAGGTCTGATCCTGGGATTGACAATGCTGGCCAGCCTTTTGGCCGCCGCGCCCGCGCGTGCCGAAGATGTGCCCGAGAGCTGTGAAGTCCCGGACTCTCTGCTCACCAGCGAAAGTGCCCTTCCCAAGGTCGCGGATGCTGTAAAAAGCGGCCATTCGCTTGAGATTCTCGTCGTGGGCAGCCGTTCGTCGACCATCAATGCGCCCATGAATTCGTCGGAGGTGAGCGCCTATCCAGGGCGGCTGCAGGTCGCATTGAAGGAGAAACTGCCGTCGATTGCGGTCAACGTATCCGTCGAAATACAAGCCAAAAAGACCGCCGAGGAAGTAGTCCCGGGATTGGCGAAGTTAATGGAGAGTAAAAAGCCGACTTTGGTGATCTGGCAGACCGGCACGGTCGACGCCGTGCGGTCGGTCGATCCGGACGATTTTCGCGCCGCGGTCGATGAGGGGGTTGTTGCACTGCAAGAGGCCGGCGCCGACGTGATTTTAATGAATCCGCAATATAGCCCCCGCACCGAGACGATGATTTCTGCGCCGCCGTACCTAGATAGTATGCGGGTGGTGGCGCAGCAGCACGATGTTCCGCTGTTCGACCGCTTCGAGGTGATGCGGCACTGGGCCGAGTCGGGAGAGTTTGATCTGTTCAGTGCAGTCCATGGTGTCGAGCTTGCCAAGCGCGTCCACAATTGCCTCGGCCGCGCGCTGGCGCAATTCGTGATCGACGCCGCCCGCCTCAACCCCGCCCAACAGAATTGAGGATCCAGTATTTATGACGTTTCCGAGTTGTCACCGCCCTTTTTGCCGAACGACATTACTGGCTGTGCCCGCGGTCACCGCGCTCGTGCTGTTGACGCCGGCCGTGATAGCGCCGGCGCGCGCCCAGGCCGCCCAGCAGGCCGCATTATCCGATAGTGCCAAGTCAAACAGCGCCAAGTCTGACAACCTGAAGCCGGCGGCTCCGGCGGCCGCCAAGACCGACGCGGGCAATGTTGCCGCCGTCGACCAGGCCGATCCGAAGCAGCAAAAGAGTCTCACCGACAAGGCGATCGATCAGGTGAAGCAGGTCGCGAAATCGGCGAGCGATATTTTCAGCCGAGTGCCGTGCCTGCCGCCGAAGGGTGGCGCCCAGTGGATGGGATCGCTGCCGCACGTGGCGGGCAAGCTGGCTGCGGGGGAGCCGGTGCTGATCGTTGCATTCGGATCATCTTCGACCTCCGGCTACGGCTCGACGTCACCCGAATTTACCTACCCCAACCGTCTGGCGGCGCAGCTGCGCCGGCAATATCCCAGCGCCGACATTACCGTTGTCAATCGCGGCAAGGGCGGAGACGACGCGCCTGAAATGCTGAAGCGGCTGCAGGTCGAGGTGCTCGACATGAAGCCCGATTTCGTGATCTGGCAGGTCGGGACCAATGCCGTGCTGCGCAACCTTGATCCCGACGAGACCGCAAAGCTGGTCGAGGAAGGCGCCGCGCGCATTCAGGCCGTGGGCGCCGATCTCGTTCTGGTCGACCCGCAATATTCTCCGAAAGTGAACGAGCATGCGGAAAGCGCGAGCCGGCTGATAACACTGCTCCGCAGGGTCGCCCAACTCCGCCATGTCGGCGTTTTTCCGCGCTTCGAGGTGATGCGCCAATGGCATGAGAACCAGGCGCTTCCGATCGACAGTTTCGTGATTGCCGATGGCCTGCACATGAACGATTGGGGTTATGCCTGCTTCGCCCAGTTGCTCGGTGATGGCATCATCAGATCGGTCGGTCAGATCAAGCTTGGCGTCAACGTGCCGTCCAACGTGCAGACCACCCGGCCGATGTGAGTTGGTGTCATTGCGAGGAGCGAATGCGACGAAGCAATCCAGCTTCTCGCCGTGAAGGAATGGATTGCTTCGCTTTCGCTCGCAATGACGTCGATTGCAATGTTCGCACCTTCACGCCTTCTCCAGCGCCGCCTGCAGGTCCTCGATCAGATCATCAGGGTGTTCGAGGCCGGCCGAGAATCTGACAAAACCTTCGCTGATCCCGAGCTCGGCGCGAGCCTCCGGCGTCAGCCGCTGATGCGTGGTGGTGGCCGGATGGGTGACGAGGCTCTTGGCGTCGCCGAGATTGTTCGAGATCCGCGCGAGCTTCAGCGCGTTGAGCGCGCGAAACGCCGCCGCCTTGCCGCCTTTGACCTCGAAGCCGACCAGCGTCGATCCGGCGCGCATCTGCTTCTTTACCAGGGCGGCCTGCGGATGATCGGCGCGGCCGGGATAGATCAGGCGCGAGATTTTCGGATGCCGCGCCAGCGCTTCCGCTATCGCGGAAGCGGTTTCGGTCTGGGCGCGGACCCGGACCGCCAGCGTCTCCAGCCCCTTGAGCAAAACCCAGGCGTTGAACGGCGATATCGACGGCCCGGTCTGGCGCATGAAAGTGTGGATGTGCTCGGCGATGAACGCTTCCGACGAGAGGATGATGCCGCCGAGGCAGCGGCCCTGGCCGTCAATGTGCTTGGTCGCGGAATACACCACGACGTCGGCGCCGAGCTCTAGCGGGCTCTGCCAGATCGGCGTCGCAAATACATTGTCGACGATCAACCGTGCGCCGCCCCGATGCGCGATCTCGGCGATGGCGCCGATATCGAGCACATCGAGCGTCGGGTTGGTCGGGCTTTCCAGGAAAAGGCTCCTGGTGTTCGGCCGCATCGCGCGTTGCCACTGGTCAAGATCGAGGCCGTCGACCAGCGTGGATTGAATGCCGTAGCGCGGCAACAGGTCTTCGACCACGTAGCGGCACGATCCGAACATCGCTTTCGCCGCCACCACGTGATCGCCGGCCTTCAGCGGCGCGAGGATCGCGGTGGTCACCGCGGCCATGCCGGTTGCGGTCGAGCGACCGGCTTCGGCGCCTTCGAGCTCGATCATCCGCCGCTCGAACATCGCAATCGTCGGATTGGAATAGCGTGAATAGATGTAGCCGGGGTCTTCGCCCTTGAACCGCGCCTCGCATTGCTCCGCGCTGTCGTAGACATAGCCCTGGGTGAGAAACAGCGCCTCGGATGTTTCCCCGAATTCCGAGCGGATGGTTCCGGAATGGACCAGCCGGGTTTCCGGACGGTAGTGGGCGGTTGATGAGGCGGGTGCGGCAGACGTGGTAGACTTGGACATGTGACCTCCATCGTGACCAACCATTGGAAATGGTCACAAAAAAAACCGGCCTGGAAAAATTCCACAGGCCGGGATCACACTGTCCCCGGCCTGTTTAGCGACTTGTTTAACGTGGCTGCAAGCCGGCCGGCTCAAATCACCACGGGATAAGTCATGCTGATATTCCCTCACGCCCTTTCCGTCAAGGCGACCTTCGGATAACCGGTAAAAGTCCGTATTTTCAGCGCTAGAGCATGATCCGGACCCGGAGGGCCGCGTTAGCGCAAAGTGGGTACCGGTTTTCCGAAAAGATCATGCTCAAACAAAAAGATGGAGCGAGATGACGGTTCAACGAAAAGTCATCTCGCTCTAGTGTAGATGGCCTGGTCATCCTGAGGACCCCTACCCGTGACCTTCACGCTTCCGCCCGGCGCCAATGGCATCCTGCCCGACCGCATGATCGCGGCGATGGCGGATGCCGGCCTGATCCTCCCGGCCTACCCGTTTGTCGAAAGCCAGATCCAGCCGGCGAGCCTCGATCTGCGTCTCGGCGACATCGCCTATCGGGTCCGGGCGAGCTTTCTGCCGGGGCCGGGCGCCACCGTGGCCGAACGCATCGACGAACTGAAGCTGCACGAGATCAGTCTTTCCGACGGCGCCGTGCTGGAGACCAACTGCGTCTACATCGTGCCGCTGCTGGAGTCGCTCGCCTTGCCGCCGGAAATCGTCGCCGCCGCCAATCCCAAGAGCTCGACCGGGCGGCTGGACGTGTTCACTCGCGTGATCGCGGACGGCACGCGCCGGTTCGACATGATCGGCGCGGGGTACCACGGCCCGCTCTATGCCGAGATCAGCCCAAAGACCTTTCCGGTGCTGTTGCGCGAGGGCTCGCGGCTCAGCCAGGTGCGCTTTCGCACCGGCGACGCCATCCTGAGCGCCGATGAACTCGACGCGCTGCACGATGTGGAGCGGCTGGTCGATGTGGACGACGCCGATCTCACGGGCGGCGTGGCGCTGAGCGTCGACCTCTCCGGCGAGAACGCCAAGGGGGCCAAGGGCTTCGTCGGCTATCGCGCCAAGCGGCACACCGGTGTGGTCGATATCGACCGCCGCGCCGGCTATGCGGTCGATGAATTCTGGGAGGCGATAGCCGCGCGGCCCGATGGCAGCCTCATTCTCGATCCCGGCGAGTTCTACATCCTGGCCTCGAAAGAGGCCGTGCAGGTGCCACCGGATTACGCCGCGGAGATGGTGCCGTTCGATCCGCTGGTCGGCGAGTTCCGCGTGCATTATGCCGGCTTTTTCGATCCGGGCTTCGGCTATGCCGGCGCCGGCGGGAAGGGCTCGCGGGCGGTGCTGGAAGTGCGCTCGCGCGAGGTGCCGTTCATCCTCGAGCATGGCCAGATCGTCGGCCGCCTGGTCTACGAAAAAATGCTGGCGCGGCCCGACGCCATGTATGGCCAGCGCATCGGTTCGAACTATCAGGCGCAGGGCCTGAAGCTAAGCAAGCATTTTCGGGTGTAGCCTCTTTCAAGGATCGTCTAGCGCGTCGCCGACTTGGCCGCCGGCGTCACGCGCCA
The DNA here is from genome assembly GCA_052143915.1 of Bradyrhizobium sp. Classification (GTDB taxonomy): domain Bacteria; phylum Pseudomonadota; class Alphaproteobacteria; order Rhizobiales; family Xanthobacteraceae; genus Bradyrhizobium. The sequence continues at coordinate 12,396 of JBKQRS010000065.1, read as the reverse complement.
GACCGCGTTGCCGACATCGTCGGCCACCAGGAGCGCGCCCTGCTTGTCGATGGCGACGCCGACCGGCCGTCCCTGTGCTTCGCCGTCATCGTTGAGGAATCCGGTCAGCACGTCTTGCGGCTTGCCTGATGGTTTGCCGTCGGCGAACGGCACGAAGATCACCTTGTACCCGGCGCGGGGTTTCCGGTTCCACGAGCCGTGCTGACCGATGAAGGCGCCATTGGCCATCTCGGGCGGAAACAGGCGGCCGGTGTTGAAGGTGAGCCCGAGGGAAGCCGTATGCGCGCCGAGCGCGTAATCCGGCGCGATCGCCTTCGCCACCAGATCGGGACGCTGCGGCTGGACGCGGACGTCGACATGCTGACCGTAATAGCTGTAGGGCCAGCCGTAAAACGTGCCGTCCTTCACGGACGTCATGTAATCGGGCACGAGATCGTTGCCGAGTTCGTCGCGTTCGTTGACGACGACCCAGAGCGCGCCGCTTTGCGGTTGCCATGACGGACCGTTCGGATTGCGAAGGCCGGAGGCGAACACGCGCCACTTTCCCGTGGCGCGATCGACCTCGAGCACGGCGGCGCGGTTGGTCTCGGCCTCCATGCCGTTTTCGCCGACATTGCTGTTGGAACCGACGGTGGCATAAAGCTTCGACCCATCGGGACTCGCGATGAGATCCTTGGTCCAGTGATGGTTGAGCGTGCCCGCCGGCAGGTCTGCGAGCTTGACACCCGGTGCGGTAATGGTGGTGTCGCCGACATGGTAGGGGAATTTCATGATCGCATCGGAACAGGCGACATAGAAGTCGTTGCCGACCAGCGCCATGCCGAATGGTGAGTTCAACCCTTGCAGAAAAGCGCTCCTGGTCTCGGCGATGCCGTCGCCATTGGCATCGCGCAGCAGCGTGATGCGATTGGCACTCGGTGAATCGGCGCCGGCACGGCCCATGACCAGTTTCGTGATCCAGCCCTTGATGCCTCTTGTATCGTCGGGTTTCGGTGGCGCATTGGTCTCGGCCACCAGCACGTCGCCATTGGGCAGCACCAAAAGCCTGCGTGGATGATCGAGCCCGGTGGCAAACGCATTGACGGCCATTCCATTTGCGGCAACCGGCTTGCCGCCGGCGGGCCAGCCGATCGCCTTGGCGACATTGACCGTGGGTATCATGGAATTTTCCGGCGCCGGCAGCGTGGGCGAGGGCCCAAAGGTTTGCTCGGTGGCGGCGGTGTCCTGCTCGTTGCAGGCGGCGAGGGGCAGGGTCATGCCCGTGAGACTCATCATGAGCAGAAGATTCTTGGCCAGCAGAAGATGCTTGGCTGGCAGGAGATTTCCGGGAAACAAAATATGTTTGCGCATGCTTGTTCCTCACCTCAGGCGGTACAATACGAGAATCCGGCGCCGGTTGACAGCATCAGCCGTGAATTTCGCGTGACATGAAGGGCGCGGCGCTATGATCTGCTGACCAACAAGACCAGAACAAGAATGGGAGTGAAGATGACCGGAGCGCAAGAGGCTGCGCAGGAGGCCGAATGGCTGAGATGGCGCGGCGTCGCTGATCTTTATCATGCCTATTTCAGCGGCCTTATCCTCACGGTGGTGACGCGGCGTGGAACATCCGATGCCGCGGAGTTCGTGTTCCGGGTATTTCGCCGTCAACAGCAGGAACGCTTCCTGCCGGGCCTCGAAAAACTCGGTCTCAGCCATCTGCCGCCGGCGGTGGCGGCCGCGCAATATCACTATCTTTCGAATTGGATCGGCGGTGTTTGTGTCGAATACATCTACGAGTCCGACCGCAAAGCCTGGATCCGCTATCCGCCGCCGCGCTGGATCTGGAAGGGAACGGCGATCTGCGGCGTGCCCGGCGAGGTCTCGCGGGCGATGCTGCGAGGCTGGCACGCCAACAATGGCGTCGCGCTCGGCAATCCAAGGCTTGGTTTCGTCTGCACCAAACAGAGTGTGGACGGTCAGGACGGGCTGGAAGGATACTACTGCGAATACGACCACGCGATCGAGATCGATCAGCGCCTGGTGTTCGCGCGGCATCTCGAAGCGCCGCTGTTCGATCCCGCAGCCGCGCCCGCATTGCCGGTTGCGAGCTGGCCGAAGCCGAGACTTGAAAAGGCTTTTCGGAATTACGCCATGGAATATGTGCGGACCGCGGCACCCGTCATGGTGCAACTATTCGGTCCTGAAGACGCCGGCCATCTGCTGCATCTGACAGGCAAATTGATCGGCATGCAGTATTTCGACGAAATCGCGCGCGGTTTCTCAGCCGATCGAGGAGGTGCGGGAGCCTTTGCAGCGTTCCTGCGCGCACTGTTTGAAGCGCAGGGCGATGTGGCCGAGATCACCCCGTCCGGCGGGGCCTTCGAAATCCGGCAACAATCGTGGAATCTGATGTCCGGCGTCGGCGATGATCACCCGGCCTGCGCAAGCGTTCTGCAAGGGTTGGGCGAAGGCCTGGCGGCGGGCTGCGGCCGGGGCATCACCGTCACCATGCGAGCGGCGGCCGGAGGCGGGCCGCCCTTTGTCTGGTCTATCAGCTGATCGGCGCTACCCGCTGCGATCAGCGACGCCGGTGATGGTGCCGGCCGTATCCGCCGCCGAAATTGGCCATCTGCATCAGCTGCGGGATCATGCTCATCATCTCGCCGCCACCGCTGCCGCCGAGCATGCCCATGATGTCGCCGCCGCCCATGCCGTAGCCTTGGGGAGCAAAGGCCGCGCCGTCACCGAAGCCGCCCGGGATTCCGCCGCCGCCGGGCATGCCACTGAGGCCGCCGCCGTCCATCATGCTGCTCATCATCGGCCCCATGGTTTGCATCATCGTGGCGAAGCGGCGCTTGCCCATCTTCGCCTTCATCATCTCGAGCATCGGCGCCATCTGGGTCATCATGTCGCCGCCGCCACCGCCGCCAAAGCCGGCGAGCTGGGCCCTGGCCGGCGTTGATGCGAGCGTCAACAGCAACAGCAGTGCCGCTGCGCGGCACACCACCTTGTCAGCTCCAGTCATGGTTCTGTCCTCAAATGCGTAGCTCCGCGGAAGCGGCGCAAACCGGACGCATCATGAAAGGCTTAAGGAGGTGCAGGCTCGGCTTCTGTGAGAAAGGTCACATTGCTAGGCGGTGCGGCGTCCCAGGGTTTTCTGCATCGCGAGGACCGACAAATCCATTTGGTCGGAGATATAGGCCGCGATTTCGTTGGGCAATACGTCGACGATCCAGGTCATCCGCGTGCGTGCCTCGCCGTCGGCGGCCACCTGCACTGACGCGCTGTAATGTCTCACCCGCTCGCCGATGATCGCATAGACCAGCCGCCGCCGCGTGTCGTCGCAATCGACCAAGAGCTCGCGCGCCACCGTGCCGTTGTGGAAGGTCACGATGCGCGCGTCGCCCTCGAGACGCGCGTCGATGACGAATCCCGGTGCCAGCCGCTGATGCACGGCGCCAAAATCACGCACCGCCGCCCAGACCTCGTCAGGGTGAGCGTCGATCGGAATGTCCTTGTGGATGGAAGCCATGACCTGCTCCTTACGCGCAAACCGCCTCGACATTGTTGCCATCGGGGTCGATCAGAAACGCGGCGAAATAGGTCGGGCTGTAATCGGCCCGCGGGCCGGCTCCGCCATTGTCGCGGCCTCCGGCCTTCACGCCGTCGGCGTGGAATTTTCGGATCGCGGCATGATCGGGCGCACGGAACGCGATATGGGCACCGGCGCCGATGGGTCCCTTATGCACATAAAGCCAAAGCGCCGGCTCGCCCTTGGGCCCAAATCCCGCGCCGCTGTCGTCGCGCGAGCACAGCACATATCCGAGCGGCGCCAGCGCCGCCGTATAGAAGCGCACGCTGGCGTCGAGATCGCCGACTTTCAGTCCGATGTGGTCGTACATGGTGGTCTCCGGTTCAAGGCGCGTTCGAGAGCGCGCGGTCCGAAGACGACCCTAGTCAGTGCAGCGCCAGGCGTTCTTGGAAAATCTTGCGCTTGCCCCGCGAGGCCTCGCGGAACCTGCGCGGCGAGACTCCGGCCGCGCGGTGGAACGTGCGGACGAAATTGGAGAGATCGCCGAACCCGACTTCGTAGGCGACGTCGGTGATGGGGAGGCCGTCATCGGCCAGCAGGCGTGCCGCATGCCGCAGCCGCGAGCGCACCAGATATTGGTGCGGGGTGACGCCGAGCACGTTTGTGAACAGGCGCAGGAAGTGGAATGGGCTGATGCCGACCTGGCCGGCGGCGCCCTCCAGATCGATCTCCTGGTGCGAATTCGCATCGATCCAGAGTGCGGTTTCCACCGCGCGGCGGCGATCCCTGGCCTTGGCCGGCGCGGGCTCGCGCGAGCGTCCCGACACCACCTCGACAAAGCGGCTGGCGAATAATTGTCCGACCTCGTCGAGGCCGATGTCGCTGCGGCCATCGGCTGCGGCCTGCGCAAGCTCGCCGAGCACCATCAATTCGGGCAGCGGGGGTGCTGCGCCCACCCGCCAGACCTCCGCCCGGTCCCCGATCGCTTCCACCAGCTCCGGGCCGAGGAAGAACGACAGGCACTCGTCGCCGCAAACGTGATCGTGGCTGCAAACATACTCGTCGCCGGGATGACCTACCAGGATCGATCCCGCCACCAGTTCGAAGGCCCGGCCGCGGCTTCGGCACCCGAAGCTGCCCTTGCGCACATAGGAGACCGAATGGCAGTGGAACTGCTCCGCGAATGGCGCGTCACCCGGCCCGGCGCTGCAGCGGAAGTCGGACACCGAGATGGATTTTCGCTGCAGCAGGGTGGTTCTGATCATGCCGGCAAATTAGCCGGACAGGCGCGGCGGGGCAACCGGAAGCAACACGTCGAACAGGGTCTTGCTGGTCGAGCTGCCCGCGCCCTCGATCGAAAGCAGCCGGCGCTTGGAGATCGTGCCGCCATGCGGGGAGATCTTGTCGGCGTAGCTGCCCGCTTCGAGCACGCGATGGCAGGGAACGATGATCACAAAGGGGTTACGGGCAATCGCCTGCGCGACCGAATGCACCGCCCCGGAAGCCCCAAGCCTCGCCGCAATCTCGCCATAGGTCCGGGTCTCGCCGCGGGGAATCGTCCGCGTGATCTGGTAGACGCGCTGATTGAAGGCATGAATGCTGCCCATATCGAGCGTGACGTCGGAGAAGTCACAGGGCTCACCGCGCAACAGCGCGACAATGCCCTCGATCGCCAGTTCAACATTGAGCGGAGGGCGCATTTCGCGGGCGTCGGGATAGAGGGAAAACAGCCGCTTGCGGGTTTCGATCTCGCGCGCCTCGGGGAGCTGAACGCCAACAATACCCGTATGGCCCCATGCGATGCCGCATCGGCCAATTGCCGTGTCAAAAATCGTGTACGCCCGCCCCGACATACGCATTTGCCCCGAAAGCATCATAGCACCGTCATAAACGTCTGCACCTGGAAAATCCGGGTTCGGTTAAGACGGCGGGGGCCTTTCGACCAACCGGCTTGGCGGGGAGCGCGGTCTCGGCTAATCAAATGGGGCTGCAAGTGATCGCGGGCGTAGTTCAATGGCAGAACGGCAGCTTCCCAAGCTGCATACGAGGGTTCGATTCCCTTCGCCCGCTCCAAATCGCTTAAGGCTTGACCCAGGCAGCGGCCTATCTTTCCCCGCCGATCACGCGTACGGTTTCCGCGTCGAAAGACGATGGCGCTGAAACTTGGAGCGGACTGCGGGCAGACCCGGGGGCAGTACCCGGCGCCTCCACCCTAGCAGCTTGAGCTTAAAGGTCTCATTTCGGTAGAACGATTTTGCCGGTGAGATCGATTCCCTCGCAAGGCGGAATCCCTGGGCTGCTAAGGCGGGGGCGAAATAGGATCGATGGTCGCGAAGAAGCTCTGAATTGTGCCCGGCATGATACCGCCGTTATCGGGTCAAAAACCTAAATGCAAACGATAACGTTGCATTGAACGAAGTGCGCCTCGCGGCGTAACCTGTTCGGGGTTGGTCCACCTGGCAACAGAACGGCCATTGCCGCGTCAGCCCCCGGGTTGGCGCGGCTTTATTTTTGCCTGGGCTTGGCTGAGCTGCGCCGGCCCCGCCTCCGGTCGGTCCTTCAAGATTTCGTGTGACGCCCGCCGCTCGCCGGGCCGCCCGTAACAACGCGCTTCGCCGCCGCGAAGAAGGTGAACCGACCCAAAAGGAGGATCGCCATGCTGTCGCGTCTTGTCATGTCTCTCGGATTGATCGCCGGGCTATCCCCGGTTGCGAGCCTTGCCGCCGAGCGGCCCGTCGTCGTCGAGTTGTTCACCTCGCAGGGATGCTCCTCCTGTCCGCCGGCGAACGCCTATTTGAACGAGCTGTCGAAAGCGCGGCGCGATGTGCTGGCCTTGGCCTTCCACGTCACCTACTGGGATCGCTTGGGCTGGAAGGATCCGTTCTCGCTGCAGGCCGCCACGCAGCGCCAGGACGTCTATGGTCATCGCTTTGGCGATGGCTCCTACACGCCGGAGATCGTGGTCGACGGCGCCGCCAGCATGGTCGGCTCCGCCCGCGGCGACGTCGGATCGGCGATCGAGAACGCCAGGCGCAATGGCCACACCGCCGCGGCGGTGAGCGTGGCCAGGAACGGCGAGCAGGTCGCCATCGAGGTCGGCGCCGGCAGCGGCGGCGGCCGGATCTTGCTGATCGGCTTTGACCACGAACACACCACCGCGATCGGCCGCGGCGAAAACGGCGGGCGTACGTTGACCGAAGCCAATGTCGTCCGGTCGATCCGGCCCGTCGGTCAGTGGTCGGGAACGCCGCTACGCATCAGCGAGCCATTCCCCGAAGGGCAGGATGTCGCGGTGGTGCTGGAAGCGCCGGGTGGTCAGATCATCGGCGCGTCGCGACTGGCGGGCGGCTCAAGCTGATTGCCGAACCGCCCGCCCCGGGCCTTGGATTTCGCCCGCCCGGGATATCACCGTGCCGCGGTCACCATGATCTCCACGGTATACTGGGGCGCGGCGAGTTTGACCTCGACGGTGGCGCGCGCCGGCGTATTTCCCGCCGAGACCCAGCCGTCCCATACCGCGTTCATCTCGGCGAAGGTTTTCATGTCGGTCAGATAGATCGTCGCCGTCAGCAGCTTCGACTTGTCGCTTCCTGCTTTCGCGAGATGGCCGTCGATGATCGAGAGCACCTCCTGCGTCTGCTTGGTCACGCTTTCTCCCGCCGCCTTGTTGGCCACGATGCCGGCGAGATAGACGGTGTCGCCATGGACGACGACCTGGCTCATGCGGGGTCCGGTATCGAAACGCTGGATGCTCATATTTTTCTCCGAATTGATGTGGCGCGACTACTTAGCGCGTGGGCGCATGCTGCGCCACTGCGTTCTGGCGACGGCTTCACGCCACCGCCTGCGCCGCCGCGCGCCCGGCATTGCGCCCCGAGAACAGGCAGCCGCCCAGAAACGTCCCTTCCAGCGAGCGATAGCCGTGCATGCCGCCGCCGCCGAAGCCGGCCGCTTCGCCGGCAGCGTAGAGCCCCGGCATGATGTTGCCGTCCCGGTCGAAGACGCGGGAATCGAGATCGGTCTCGAAGCCGCCCAGCGTCTTGCGGGTCAGGATATTGAGTTTCACCGCGATCAGGGGGCCATGGGCGGGATCGAGAATCCGGTGCGGCTTCGCGGTGCGGATCAGGCGGTCGCCGATATAGCGGCGCGCATTGTGGATGTTCAAGACCTGCGTGTCCTTGGCGTAGGGGTTTTCGATCTCGCGGTCACGCGCCTCGATCTGGGCCTTCAGATGGTCCGCCTTCAAGAGATCGTTGCCGACCAGCGCGTTCATGGCGCCGACGAGATCATCGAGCTTGTCGCGCACGATGAAATCCACGCCATGGGTCTTGAAGGCCTCAACCGGCGCGGGCGCGCCCTTGTTGGTGGCGCGGCGGGCGGTCATCAGCCAGCTCTTGCCGGTGAGATCGGGATTCTGTTCCGAGCCCGAGAGCGCGAATTCCTTCTTGATGATGCTTTGGGTCAGCACGAACCACGAGTAATCGTAGCCGGTACCCATGATGTACTGCAGCTGGCCGAGCGTGTCGGATCCGGGAAACAGCGGCGAGGGCAGCCGCCGGCCTGTGGCGTCGAACCACAGCGATGACGGTCCCGGCAGGATGCGGATGCCGTGGCGCGGCCAGATCGGCGACCAGTTCTTGATGCCCTCGACATAGTGCCACATCCGGTCGCGGTTGATCAGCCGCGCGCCGGCAGCCTCGGTAATGCCGATCATCCTTCCATCGACATGTTCGGGCACGCCGGAGATCATGTTTTCGGGCGCCTTGCCGAGCCGGCTGGGCCAGTTCTGCCGCACCAGGTCGTGGTTGCCGCCGATGCCGCCGGAGGCGACGATCACGGCTTGCGCGCGCAGCGTAAAGTCGCCCGTGACTTTGCGCGAACTGCTTTTTCCCCGCGCGACATCGTCAGGCTCGAGGATCATCCCCGTGACGCCATCGACGGTGCCATTGGTGCTCATGAGCGTATCGACGCGGTGGCGGAATTTGAACGTCAGCCGCCCGTTGCGCCGGGCTTCGCGCGCCCGCCGCTCGAACGGCTCGACAATGCCGGGGCCGGTACCCCAGGTGACATGGAACCGCGGTACCGAATTGCCGTGGCTCATGGCATCGTAGCCACCGCGCTCGGCCCAGCCGACCACCGGAAAGATCCGGTGACCCATGGCCCGCAGCCATCCGCGTTTTTCACCCGCCGCGAAGGCCACATAGGCTTCCGCCCAGCGCCTCGGCCACAGATCCTCGTCGCGGTCGAAGCCCGCCGATCCCATCCAGTCCTGCAGCGCCAGCTCGTAACTGTCCTTGATGCCGAGCCGGCGCTGTTCCGCCGAATCGACCAGAAACAACCCGCCAAACGACCAGAAGGCCTGGCCGCCCAGGTTCTGTTCGCCCTCCTGATCGACCACGATGACGCGTTTGCCGGCGTCGGCAATTTCGGTTGCGGCGACGAGGCCCGCGAGGCCCCCGCCGACCACGATTACGTCAGCATCCTCAGCCATCGCGTATCCCCCGGGATTTTTGCAGGCGATTGAAGCCCGCCGCGCGAGGGGTGGTCAACGGAAAACCGGCCGCTGGCCGAGCTGGCCGCCGCTGTTTGGCCACCCCGATGTTCCAGTTTGGGACCTTGGGAAGGCAGGGGTGCAGCCCCCAAGCAACACTCAATTTGAATTTGATTTGAGCTAGTCGCCGCATCTGGACAAAATGACGATCCCGCAACACGCTGGTGATGCACCACGCAATGCGGTCAGATTCGGGTTCGACAGGTTTGGACTGGGGCTGGAAATGAAGTTCATGACGGGATTGCTCGCTGCGGTTGTCCTGCTGGCGGGCATTGGGGCGAGCCAGGCGGAGGTGCGCATTGGCGAGGATCGCGGGGGCCGGATCGGCACCTATGTGGACAAATACCAGGACGTGCGCAGTTCTGGCGAGAGGGTGATGATCGACGGTCTGTGCGCTTCGGCCTGCACCATCGTTCTCGGTGCTATTCCCGCCGACAGGATTTGCGTGACCTCTCACGCTGCGCTGGGGTTCCACGCGGCCTGGGACCTCGATGATGCCGGTCATGCGATCACCAACCCCGAAGCAACGCACATGCTCTATTCGATGTATCCCCCGCCGGTGAAGAAGTGGATCAACCAGCGCGGCGGGTTGACGTCGCGCATGATCTACCTGCGCGGCAAGGAACTGACGAGCATGTACCACGCCTGCTATCTCGACGCCCGCGCCTCGGGAGAGCGCTAACCGCGCCCTTCAAATCAGCATGAAGTGATTGCCTCCAGGACACCAGGCCGCATGAGGTCGCTTGCCCGGCCGCGCGGCTGGCCTTATCTGAACAGTACAGACCGGCGAGCGGTGGCATAGCACCGCACCGACGGCTGCTTCGCTCAGATGGTCGCAGATGACTCTCCCGCTTTCCACGCCACAGCAGTTGCCCGGGACTTTGCCGCCGGCCCGCCGGCTCGCGCCGGCGATGCTGATAGCGGGTGCGGGCCTCGGCATAGTCGTCCTGCTCGGCGCGCTGGTGCTGTGGTTCCGCTACGGAACGGCCGTATTCTTCGAGATGATTGCCTCCGGCATTTCCGCCTGCTTTTGACCCGGCAAATGGGAGTTTCATGATGGATCGGACCACCCGCCCGCTGGTCATCGTCGGAGCATTCGCCGGAAGCCTGGTGGTCGGGCTGGTGCTGATGCTGTGGGCGCTCGGTGGATTGCGAAATGTGGCGGCACCGGCCGCGATCGGCGGGCCGTTCCAGCTGACCGATCAGACCGGTCAGACCGTGACCGAAAAGACCATGCAGGGCCACCCGACGCTGATTTTCTTCGGCTTCACCCATTGCCCCGACGTGTGTCCGACGACGCTGTTCGAGATTTCCGAGGTGCTGCGGGCAATGGGCAAGGATGCCGACCGGGTCAACGCCTACTACATTTCGGTCGATCCCGAGCGCGACACGTCAGCGGCGATGAAGGATTATTTGTCGAGTTTCGACCCGCGTCTGAAAGGCCTCACCGGCAGTCCCGACCAGATCGCGAAAGTGCTTTCCGCTTACCGGGTCTATGCCAAGAAGGTTCCGCTCAAGGACGGCGATTACACCATGGATCATACCGCGCTGACCTATTTGATGGATCGCGACGGCAAATTCGTGGCCCCCTTCAACCTCAACCGCAAGCCCGAGGAAGCCGCCGCCGACCTCGAGCGCTATCTCTGAGCGGCGCCGCTCCGTCGTTCTCCCCTCCCTCCACGCGCATCGCGCGTGGTGGGGAGGGGTCGGGGGTGGGGGTGTATCTGCAGGTAACGCTGCTTCCGTGATTGCGGCGTCGCCCCCCACCTCCGACGCTCGAGAGCGAGCTTTGATCGCCTCGGACCCTGCCGCTTCGCGGGGGAGGGGAGAAGAAGGACCGTGCTCGCAGCCGCAAACCAAATTCGCCTTATCGGGTGAATGGTCTATAAGGCCGCGGGCTTCCAAGAAACCGGCGCCAATGCTTTCAAATATGACTTCATTCATCGGGAAAAGACGGCCCCAGCCGACTGGCGCCACGGCCAAAACAGGCGCCTTCCTGGCGGTGATTTGCTTCGCCCTGGTGCTGACCGGCGGCGCGGCCCGCGCCCAAAGCACCTCAGGCCAAAGCACCTCAGGCCAAGGCATCTCGATTCCAGGCGTCTCAAACCAAAGCACCCCCAAGCCGGCCGCGGAGGCTGCGCCGCAGGCGGTCCCCGGCTTCTGGGATCCCCGGCGCCGCCCGGACCGGCCCGATCTGTCGCGCATTACGGTGATCCGGTTTCTGACCGAGACGGACTATCCACCGTTCAACTTTACCGGCCCCGACGGCAACCCGGCGGGGTTCAATGTCGATCTGGCGCGGATGATTTGCGACGAGATCAAGGTCACCTGCACGATACAGATGCGGCGCTTCGAGACGCTGCTCGATGCGCTCACCAGCAACCGGGGCGACGCCATTATCGCCTCGCTCGCGGTGACGCCGCAATTGCGCGCCCGCGTCGATTTCAGCGATCCGTATTACCGGGCGCCGGCGCGGTTCGTGTCGCGGCGCGACTCCGTGATGCGGGAGGTTCGCCCTGAATACCTCGAGGGCAGGAAGGTCGGCGCCATCGCCGGCTCCTCGCACGAGGCCTATCTGAAGGCGATGTTCACGGACGCGGAATTGCACTCTTATCCAAACGACGAAGCCCTGCGGCTTGGCTTAAGGCGTGGCGAGGTCGATTTCATCTTCGGTGACGCGATCTCGCTGGCGTTCTGGATCAACGGCACGGATTCCGGAGAATGCTGCGCCTTCTCGGGTGGCCCCTTTGTGGAAAGCCGCTATTTCGGCGAGGGCGTCGGGATCGCCGTTCGCAAGGGCAATGATTTGCTGCGGCAGGCCATGAACTGGGCGCTGTTCAGATTGTGGGAAAAGGGCCGCTACACCGATTTATGGCTGCGCTATTTCTCGGTCAGTCCGTTCTAGGAGTTTTAGGCTCGTCATTCCGGGATGGTCCGCAGGACCAGACCTCAGATGTGCAATTGCACATCGGGGAATCTCGAGATTCCGGGTTCGATGCTTTCGCATCGCCCCGGAATGACCAGCCCAGCATTTTGCATTTTGCCGCGAAAACGTTAGTTTCCGCGGCCTTGGAGACCCCTGATAGATGTCGATGATTGATTCTGCCGCCAACCCGAGCGACCTGCGTTCGCTCGCCGAACAATCCAACGCCTGGCCGTTCGAACAGGCCAAGGCCATCGTGGCGCGGCTGAAGAAGAAACCGAAGGACGAGGATGCTGACCCTTGCGCAAGCCTAAGCCGGCGGTGCGGATGAAGACGCCGGTGGCGCTCAGATTGACCGCTCTGCAAAGGCGACGTTGACCGTCCGGAAGGAGAATGTAGACAGTAGTG
>JBKQRS010000064.1:0-15477 GCA_052143915.1 Bradyrhizobium sp. | reverse complement strand
GACGTCTCAGGCGGTTAAAGGGGATACGCGATGATCTCATACCTTGAGGCGCTTGCCGCGATCGCGCTGTCGCTCTCGCTCCTGATGGCGGGCGCATGGATCGTTCAGCAGCGCACCGGCAATTCCGGCTGGGTCGATACCATCTGGACGTTTTCGCTCGGGCTGGTCGGCGCCGCCAGCGCATTGTGGCCGGTCGCGGGCACCGCGCCCAACGCCAGGCAATGGCTGGTCGCGGCATCGGTGACGATCTGGTCGCTCCGGCTCGGCCTGCACATCGCGGTGCGGACATCAGGGATTACCGATGATCCGCGCTATGCGGCGTTTGCCCGCGAATGGGGCGTCGACGCGCCCCGCAAGATGTTCGTGTTCCTGCAAAACCAGGGGATTGGATCGATCCCGCTGGTATTTTCGATCTTTGTCGCCGCGCACTTTCCCGCCGAGCTGTTGCGCCCGCAGGATTATCTTGCCGCGCTGATCCTGCTTTCGGCAATTGCGGGCGAAGCGCTGGCTGACGCCCAACTCAAGCATTTCCGGCAGCATCCCGCCAATCAGGGCGGGGTGTGCGACACCGGCCTGTGGTGCTGGTCGCGCCATCCGAACTATTTCTTCGAATGGTTCGGATGGCTCGCCTATCCCGTGATCGCGATCTCGCCGGATTACGGATGGGGCTGGGCGACTCTGCTGGCGCCGGCCTTCATGTACCGGATCCTGGTCCATGTCACCGGCATCCCGCCGCTCGAGCAGCAGATGCTGCGTTCGCGGGGCGAGCGCTACCGCGACTATCAGTCGCGCACCAGCCTGTTCTTTCCGCTGCCGCCGCGCAGGGGAGCGGCGACGTGAGTTTGGTTTCCTCGATCATCGGCATCGCCGAGCGGGTGCCGCTGCCCGCGCTGGAGCGGGGAGCATTATCAGCGCACCGCGTTCGACTGGCTCAGGAATTCGATGCGCACCGCGCCGCGATCGAAAACATCCAGCGTGGCGTCGATGGCGAGGCTGCCGCCTTGTGGATGCGGCGCTGGCGCCGGTTCTTCCTCGCCACCGCGGGGCTATTCGGTTACGCCGACGGCAGCGAATCGCGCGTCAGCCATTTCCGGATGAAGGCGGCGTAAAATTACTTCGCGCTTCTTCCTTTCTTGCTCTCCGCCACGCTGGATGCGACCTGCATGCTCAGGGGGATCGCGCTGTTGGTGCTGTGATGCGTGAAGGGCCGGTGTTCGGGCGTGCGGTTCCAGGAATTGAGGCTGCCTAGCGCGTCGAGCCAGCCGAGATATTGTTCATATCGCGCCTCCGGAAACTCTTCCTCTATCACGCAGCCCAGCGTGACGACGGAAATTGCCTCGGCGCGGGGCGAATTCAGCGAGCGCAACGCATTCTCAATGGCAAGCGCTCCCTTGCTGTGGCCGACCATGCGCCGGATGCTCGGAACGGCCTCGAGGATGGCGTGCACATCGTCGGACGCGGCGCTGCCGTGACGAAACACCGGCGCACCGGTCCCGGCTGGAGCCCGTCCCGGCGTGCTGCGCGCCAACTCCTTGCCCATCATCGCCAGCGTCGGCGCGAAGGTAGCCAGGAAGCTCTGGGTCGCGCTTTGCAGCGCGTCATACATTCCGAAGCCGAACCAGCCGCCGAGCGCCTGCGGAACTACATCCGCCAGCCCGTATCCAGGTACGACGGCCGCCACTGGTTCGCTGATCGCCTTCGAGACGTCCCATGCAAAGGCGACCGCGCCATAGGCCGAACTGCCGACGCCGGTGATGGTCAGGGTGCGCAGCTTCGCAGCGTCGGCGCTATTGGCAAAATCGATGAATTGCTTCATGTCGCGAAACGGCGGACGCACGACCGCGGCAGGCTGCGCGTCGACGATAATGATGGAGCCGCTCGGATTGGTCGCGGCGGAGAGATCGAGGGTCTGCAGCGGATGACCCGGGGGTAACGCATTGCGGAACGCACCCGTGCTGATGAGGGTGTGCTGCGCCAGAAATGTCGTCGTCAACGCGCCGACGTCGTAGAACAGCGCGTCGAGCGCGGTATTGCCGAGGCGGAACAGCCGCAGCATCGGCTCGACAAACGGCTTCTGCAATTCATACAGTTTGAGATTGCCGGCAGCCGCGGGCGACAAGGCTGCGGCGATTTGCGACGATGCTGCATCCGACATGAGAGGGGCCTTTCCCTGTCCGGCGATGCATCCTTAGGTCATTTTGAAAGACTATTCGAGTCCGGCGAGCGAGCGGCGGTCCGCTGCGGCGGGAGGATTGTCGCGGACGAAGCCGGCCCTCGCGGTTCCGAAATGGTTGCCTCCGAACGCCCTGATGCGCCGGTCGAGTTCATGCATCGGGATGCCGAGAGGATGTTGCCGATTGCTCGATAATCGCAGCGGGTATGTTTCTTTCTGCTCCCATGCCCGAAGCCGCCCGTCGGGCGGCATCGGGCGATTTTTTCTTGCGCTGCGCGGCTTACTAGCAAGTAACGCCGGCAGCGCAGTGCCGCACCGCGCGCCGCGTAGTTCTGCGCGCCACACCCGCGACGCTGCCGGGCGTCGCCGGCCGCCCGACTCGAGCATCCGCCGTGTCCAACGCCACCGAAACGACTCTCTCTTGCGACACGTGCAGAGACAAAGGGACCGCGCAAAGCATCGTGCTGCCAATGAGCGTTGCCCCGACAATAGCCAGCTTTTTCATGAGAATCTCCCATCGGACTTTTGCTGATTAAGGGCAGGCAGATTGCAGCGTTCGATTTGGCGAGCCTTGATCAATATCAAGCTTCTCTTGGGGAAGTCTGTTTCGCGTCGGAGGCGTCGTCTGCATCAACGAGGCGCAAGGCCTGCGCGGCTCTCGGTTCAATTGGCCCGTTTTCGTCTTTCGATGCATCCCCCTTTGCATTGCATTCATCACGAACGCGAAACGAGCTAAAACCTTGGAAGGTCAGTCAACATGCCTGACTCATTAGTCGCGTTCTCGCCATTCTTGAAAAACCGAGTGTTGCCGTTGTGGCACGCGGCTTCAGGCTTCAAGCGCCTACGATGCGTTCGAGATCGCTTACTGCATCGGTTCAGAAGTGACGGAGTTGGAGGAAATACGATGAAGAAGTTTTTGCCGGCGATGAATGCAATTGCGAGACTCGAATTTTGACAGATCTCGAAAGGGTAACGAGCAGGTGAGGGGTCTCTCGATCCCGGGAGAGCCAAACTCCCCTCGGTTGGCTCGCATTCGGCGATGCTCGCCACCTTTGCCACAAGGGAAGAGCGAGCCGAGCGGCGCAACGAACCCTACTTCCCCAGCGGCTTCAGAATCTTCACCAGCTCGGCGTGGATGAATTCATTGCCGCAGACCACATTGCCGGTCTTGAGCGGGTCGTCGTCGCCGGCCATGCCTGAGACGATGCCGCCGGCTTCGCGCACCATGATCTGCCCGGCCGCCATGTCCCACGGCTGCAGGTTGCGTTCCCAGTAGCCATCGAGGCGGCCGGCCGCGACAAAGGCCATATCGAGCGAGGCCGCGCCGAACCGGCGCAGGCCCGCCACCCGGTTCTGGATTTCGGCCATTTCGAGGCGCGACAGCTCGTGGTCGCCGCGGCCGATGTGCGGCAGTCCGCAGGCGACGACGCAGTCGCCGAGATTGCGTCTCCCGGCGACGCGCAGGCGCTGATCGTTGAGAAAGGCGCCCTTGCCGCGCTCGGCGGTATAGAGCTCGTCATTGGCTGGGTTGTAGATCACGCCGGCGATCACCGTGCCCTCGCGCTGCAGGCCGATCGAAATCGCAAATTGCGGAATGCCGTGCAGGAAGTTGGTGGTGCCATCGAGCGGATCGACGATCCAGGTGTGGGTCTTGTCCTCGCCAGTCCGGGCTCCGCCTTCCTCGCCGATGAAGCCGTAACCCGGCCGTGCCTTGGTGAGGTCGGAGAGGAGCATTTCCTCGGCGCGCCGGTCGGCCATGGTGACGAAATTGGCCGGACCCTTCATCGATACCTGAAGATTTTCCACCTCGCCGAGGTCGCGCTTGAGACTGCGGCCGGCGCGGCGCGCGGCCTTGACCATGACGTTGATAAGGGCTGAATGCAGCATGATCTCGGCTTGCCGTTGACGGTTCGACGGTGAAGGTGCGTCCCTGATCCCAAAGGGAGAGGGTCGGGGTGAGGGGGTCCGGCCTCAGTAAGGATCGAAGCCCCTCACTTGTTAAGACGATAACCCGATGCAGGGCCCCGGACTGGGTGCCCTGCGGTTGCGGTGGCGTCAAGCCAGTGGAGTGGATTTGACATTCGCTTCCCGTCTTGCCGCAGACTCGCAATGCAAATGTCAAATCCAAAACTCTACTGGAAACATATATTTGCCAGGGGGCCTTCTGATTCTGACCTTCGCAAAGGTGCCTGCCAGACCGGAATGCGAAGGTTAGAATCGGACCACGGGATCATCTGGTGCCCAGCCATCTGCGCGCGCCGGCCTCCGCCTTGGCGCGATCCTCCGGGCTCAGACTAGCCAGGGCTTCGTCGAGGGCGGGGTCACCCTTCCCTGCGGTTTTCGCGATGATATGCCATTTGAGGGCCTCAACCCTGTCAAGCGGCGCACCCTGTCCGCTCGCCAGCACGCGCGCGAGGCGGTTTTGGGCGATCGGATTGTTTTGTCTGGCCGCCCTGCGCAACAGCGCGACCGCGGCGGGTTCGTTCTTGGGCGTGCCGGTGCCGTTATAAAGCGCAATCGCGTATTCGACCTCGGCGTCGACATTGCCGGCAAGGGAAGCCGCCTGTAGCAGCCGGACCGCCTTCTCGATGTCTTTCGGGACACCGGTGCCTTCTTTGTAGAAGGTCGCGAGCGCGTATTGGGCTTCCGGACTGCCGGCATCGGCGGCGAGGCGCAGCAATTCCGCCGAGCGCCTGAGGTCCTGCGGCAGCGTCTCTCCGTCGAGATAAAGCAGCGCGAGATTATACGCCGCCTTGGGGTTGCCGAGCTTTGCGGAGGACGCCAGCAATTTCACGGCTTCCTCGCGATTGACTGGACCGCCGCGGCCGGCGAGGCGAAGCATCGCCAGTTCGAACATGCCCTCGCGGTCGCCGGCATCGGCGCCACGCCTGTACCACTCGGCGGCCTTCGCATCGTCGCGCTTGACGCCGAACCCGTTGGCGTAGAGCTCGCCGAGCATCGTCATCGCCTTGGGATCGCCGTTCTCCTGCGCGCGCTTGGTCGCGAGATCAAATGAGGTTTTGTAAAAGCCGCGCTGATAGGCGCCGTATACCAGATCGACATTGGGATCGTCAGGCGCCGGTGCGGGCGTTACCGTTGCGGCCGCAGGACCTGGGGACGCGGCGGGAACGGCAGGCTTTTTGGCGGCCGCCTTCGATTTCATAGCCGGATTGCTCGAAGTCTGCGCGGCCGGTGGCGCCAGCGAAACCTGCGCCGCCGCGCTTGCCGCCAGCAACAGAAAACTTGCGGGGATCAGGATTGACCGCAGGATCTTCATTTCCAGCGTTATCCCTGCTCGGCTTTGGCTTTTCTGGAAGGCGCGGCGTAGGCCTGCCGGATCGCCTGCTCGACCTCCTTCAGCGCCGCCTCCGCGCCGCGCGGATCGGTCCAGATGAAATCGCCGACCAGAACAAAATCCGCGCCTGCCGCGGCGAATTCGACGGCCTCCTCACGCGAGGTCGCGAAGCCGACGCATGGCGGCTCGAACAGTTCGTCCCACCATTGCAGGCGCTCGGAGATGGCTTCGATCGACGGCCGTTGCCCCTGTGCGTCGGGCTCGCCGAACAGCACATAATCCGCGCCCAATTCGCCCGCCGCCATCGAATCATGCCGTGTGTTAAGTCCGCCGACGCCGGCGATGCGGTCGGGCTTCAAGGTCGGCAGCGCATCCTCGAGCGTCGCGATGCCGGTCAGATGCGCGCCATCGGCGCCGGCGCGCGCGACCAGTTCGACATGGCCATCGAGCAACAGCGCCGCGCCCTTGTCCTGGATCGCCGGGGCCAGCGCCTTGACGCGCGAAATCAGGGTGCGCTGGTCCACAGCCTTGAGCCGTAGCAGCACCGCGGCGACATCGGCTGCCGCCAGCAGGCGCGGAAGGCTCGCCAGCAGGGCTTGCGGATCGTCCACGACCGGCGTCGCGAGATAGAGACGCGGCTTGGGACGCGGCGGTACAGGTTTCGTGGCCAAATCTATGCCGCCTTCTTTGCTTCCAGGTCCGGCTTCCATTCGCCTTTGCAGGCAAGCGAATTCATCCGCGCACGGTGATTAAGGGCCCGCTGGCCTGCGGGGACGTTCTCGGCCTTGCCCGACCACGCCTTCTGCGGCGCCGCCTGCAGCGCGCGTCCATAGGAGAAGGTCAGGCGCCACGGCAGGTTGCCGATCCGGTTCATGGCGTCAAGGTGCGCGGTGGCGTCCTCGTCGGACTGCCCGCCGGAGAGGAAGGCGATGCCGGGCACGGCCGCGGGAACGCAGGCCTTCAGCAGCCGGATGGTTTTCTCGGCGACCTCTGCGACGCCGGATTGCCTTGCGCTTTTCTTGCCGGGGACAACCATGTTGGGTTTCAGGATCATGCCTTCCAGCGCGACGCGCTGGATCCGCAGTTCCTGGAACGTCTTGTTGAGAACCCGCTGGGTCACCTCATAACAGCGATCGATGTCATGGTCGCCGTCCATCAGGACTTCCGGCTCGACGATCGGAACAATCTGCGCGGCCTGGCACAACGCCGCGTAACGCGCCAGCGCGTGGGCGTTGACGTGGATCGCGGTCATGGTCGGGATCCCAGGGGCAATGTCGATCACCGCGCGCCATTTTGCGAAGCGCGCGCCGCGCTCATGATATTTCTTCAGGCGCTCGGCCAGCTTGTCCAGCCCGACGGTGACCAGTTCACCCGGGCAGCCCGGCAAGACCTGCGTGCCCTCATCGACCTTGATGCCGGGAATGGCACCGGCCTGTTCGATCAGCTTGATGAGCGGCGTGCCGTCCTTGGCATTTTGCCAGATGGTTTCGTCATAGAGGATGACGCCGGAAATGTATTTACTCATCGCTTCAGTAGAGCGGAACAGCATTTCGCGGTAGTCGCGGCGAGACTCTTCGGTCGATTCGACGCTGATGGCGTCGAAGCGCTTCTTGATGGTGCCTGAGGATTCGTCGGCGGCGAGGATGCCCTTGCCCGGCGTGACCATGGCGAGAGCGATCTTGTTGAGTTCGGCGAGATTCATCGGGGCGTCCTCCAGAGCTGGCTGCCTTGTTCCGACGCGTTTTCTTCAACGTAGCCCACCCGGATCATGCCCGCGGCAGGCCTCGCTCGAAAACGCTCTTGCAAACCAAAATAGGCGGTTCTCGGGCAATTGCCGAGAAAACATTGGTCGCAGGCGACAGCTCGGGGGCTCAATGCCGTCAGGCGACTTTCGGATCGAGCTCGCCCTTGACGTAGCGCTTGGCCATCTCGGCCGTGGTCAGCACTTTCTTGATCTTGCTCGCCTGGCCCGCGGTATTGAACTCCTGCAGCCTTTGTTTGCAGAGCTTGGCCATCGCCTCCATCGCGGGCTTGAGATATTTGCGCGGATCGAATTCTTCCGGATTATCCTTCAGTACCTTCCGGATCTGTCCGGTCATCGCCATCCGGTTGTCGGTGTCGATATTGATCTTGCGTACGCCGTTCTTGATGCCGCGCTGGATCTCGGACACCGGCACGCCCCAGGTCGGCTTCATCTTGCCGCCATTGGCGTTGATGATGTCCTGCAGGTCCTGCGGCACCGAGGATGACCCGTGCATCACCAAGTGCATGTTCGGCAGCTTGCGGTGAATCTCCTCGATCACGTTCATGGCCAGAATGTCGCCATCGGGCTTGCGCGTGAATTTGTAGGCGCCATGCGAGGTTCCCATCGCGATCGCCAGCGCGTCGACTTTGGTCTCCTTGACGAACTTCACGGCCTCGTCCGGATTGGTGAGCAGCTGGTCGTGCGAGAGCTTGCCCTCCGCGCCGTGGCCGTCCTCCTTGTCGCCCATGCCGGTCTCGAGCGAGCCGAGTACGCCGAGTTCGCCTTCCACCGAGATGCCGCCGAGATGGGCCATGTCGGTGACCTTCCTGGTGACGCCGACATTGTAGTCCCAGTCGGCGGCGGTCTTGCCGTCGGCCTTCAGCGAACCGTCCATCATCACCGAGGTGAAGCCGGCCTGGATCGCGGTCATGCAGGTGGCGGGTTCGTTGCCGTGATCGAGATGCACGCAGACCGGAATCTGCGGATAGATTTCGGTGACCGCATCCATCATGTGCTTGAGCATGACGTCGTTGGCGTAGGACCGCGCGCCGCGCGAGGCCTGGATGATGACCGGCGCGTCCAGCGAGGAGGCGGCCTCCATGATGGCGAGCGCCTGTTCCATGTTGTTGATGTTGAAGGCCGGCACGCCGTAGTCGTGCTCCGCCGCGTGGTCGAGCAATTGACGCAACGTGATCCGAGCCATGGGTCCTTTTCTCCGTGTTGGGGCTGCAATGCCCGGTCCGGCAATCTAACTTACTTTCAAAACCTCGACGCCGGGCAACGGTTTCCCTTCCATCCATTCAAGAAACGCGCCGCCCGCGGTCGAAACATAGGTGAAATCGCCGGCCACGCCGGCCTGGTTCAGCGCCGCCACCGTGTCTCCGCCGCCGGCGACCGAGACCAGCTTCTTCGCCCTGGTCCGCTCGGCCGCGTGCCTGGCCGCCACCATGGTGCCGCGGTCGAACGGCGTCATCTCGAACGCGCCGAGCGGGCCGTTCCACACCAGCGTCGCGGCGTCGTCGATCGCCGCATGGATCCGCGCCACCGACTGCGGCCCGACATCGAGGATCATGCCATCAGGGGGAATCGAATCGAGGCCGTAGGCGTGTGACGGCGAATTGGCCGCGAAGTGAAACGCCACCACGGCATCCACCGGAAGGATGATGGCGCAATTGGCGGCTTCCGCCTTTTCGAGGATGCGCAGCGCGGTCGCCGCGAGGTCCTTCTCCGCCAGCGACTTGCCGATGCTGACGCCCTGGGCATGCAGGAACGTATTGGCCATGCCGCCGCCGATCACCAGCGCGTCGACCTTGCTGACGAGATTTTCCAACAGGTCGATCTTGGTGGAGACCTTGGCGCCGCCGATGATCGCGATCACCGGCCTGGTCGGCGCTTCCAGCGCCTTGTTCAGCGCGTCGAGTTCGGCCTGCATGGTGCGCCCGGCATAGGCCGGCAATGTGTGGCCGAGGCCCTCGGTGGAAGCGTGCGCGCGGTGCGCCGCCGAGAAGGCATCGTTGACCCAGATGTCGCCGAGTTTTGCCAGTTCCGCGACGAAGGCCGGATCGTTCTTCTCTTCCTCTTTATGGAAACGCGTGTTTTCGAGACAAAGGATATCGCCGTCCTTCATCGCCGCGATCGCCTTTTGCGCGGGCTCCCCGATGCAATCATCCGCAAAGGCGACCGGCTTCTTGATCACGTCCGAAAGCGCCGCGGCCACCGGCTTCAGCGACTCCCTGGGATCGCGCCCCTTGGGCCGGCCGAAATGCGCGAGCAGGATGACCTTGCCGCCCTTGCCGGAGATCTCGGTGATGGTGGGCGCGACGCGCTCGAGCCTTGTGGCGTCGGTGACGCGGCCTTGCTCCATGGGGACATTGAGATCGACGCGCAGCAGTACGCGCTTGCCCTTTACGTCGACGTCATCGAGGGTTCGGAATTCAGGCATCTTCACTCCGGATCGTCACCCTGAAGTGCGAGCGGCTCGGCCGCGAGCCTCGAAGGGTGTCGTGCCACCATCCTTCGAGGCGCGCCAAGTGGCGCGCACCTCAGGATGACGGTGAGAGACTTACAGCAGTTTCCCTATCGCCACGGCGGTGTCGGCCATGCGGTTGGAGAAACCCCATTCATTGTCGTACCACGACATCACCCGCACCAGCGTGCCGTTCTGCACCTTGGTCTGATCCATATGGAACGTGGAGGAATGCGGGTCGTGGTTGAAGTCGATCGAGACGTTGGGCGCGGTGGTGTAGCCGAGGATGCCCTTGAGCTGCTGCTCTGAGGCGCGCTTCATCGCCTCGTTGATCTCCTTGGCGTCGGTCTTGCGCGAAGCCACGATCTTCAGATCGATCACCGAGACGTTCGGGGTGGGAACGCGGATCGCGACGCCGTCGAGCTTGCCGTTCAATTCCGGCAGCACCAGGCCGATCGCCTTGGCCGCGCCCGTCGAGGTCGGAATCATCGACATCGCCGCCGCGCGGCCGCGATAGAGGTCCTTGTGCAGGGTATCGAGCGTCGGCTGGTCGCCGGTGTAGGCGTGGATCGTGGTCATGAAACCGGTCTCGATGCCGACGGTGTCGTTCAGCACTTTCGCCACCGGCGCGAGGCAGTTCGTGGTGCAGGAACCGTTGGAAACGACCAGATGGTCCTTTGTCAGCTTGTCGTGGTTGACGCCGTAGACGATGGTCGCATCGGCGTTCTCGGCCGGGGCCGAAACCAGCACGCGCTTGGCGCCGGCGGCAAGATGCAAAGCGGCCTTGTCCCGGGCCGTGAAGATGCCCGTGCACTCCAGCGCGATATCGACGCCGAGTTCCTTCCACGGAAGTTTTGACGGATCGCGCTCGGCACTGACCTTGATCTTGCCATTGCCGAGGTTGATCGAGTCGCCGTCGACGGTGACGGTGCCGGGGAAACGGCCGTGCACGGAATCGAAGCGCAGCAGATGGGCGTTGGTCTCGACCGGGCCGAGATCGTTGATCCCGACCACCTCGATGTCCTTGCGGCCGGACTCGGCGATCGCCCGCAGCACGTTGCGGCCGATGCGGCCAAACCCGTTGATCGCGACCCGGATTGCCATGCTCGTTTCTCCTCTAAAGCTGATGCCGTCCCCGCGGGACGCTCTGCCTGCGGAGATTTGGACGGCGGATCGCCCGGTTCGGCCGGACGAGGACGGACTAGATGGCTTTTTAGCTAGACCTTTTTCCGGTCAAGCTCAACCGCCAGAAACGGGCATCGAGCAAGATCGGTTCTGATTGCATCAGAACCGACGCTCTAATCTTTTGTTTTGACGCGCTTTCTACCGCAGATAAGTCTACGCAATCCGCGTAAACTTGATGGCTATGCGAACCGGTAACCACTTCGCTCGAAAACGCTTCAGACGCTTTGCAGAACTGCATTGACCGCAGCCTCGGCGGTAATTCCGAAATGCTTGTACAGTTCCTTGGCCGGCCCGCTCTCGCCGAAACCGTGCATGCCGATAAATCCGCCGTCCTGGCCGATCACGGCGTCCCAACCCCAGCGCACCGCGGCTTCGATCGCCAGCTTGACCGGGGCCTTGCCGATGATCGCCTCTCTCCGGTCGGCCGGCTGCGCCAGCAGCAATTCGAGCGAGGGCACCGAGACCACCCGCGTCGCAATGCCGCGGTCGGCGAGCTGCTTCTGCGCGGCCACCGCGATCTCGACCTCGGAGCCGGAGGCAAACAGCGACACCTTGGCTTCGCCCTGGGCGGCAACCAGCTCATAGGCGCCATGGCTGCATGGATTGTCCGCCGGCGCTGAGGTGCGCAATTGCGGAAGGTTCTGGCGGGTCAGCGCCAGCACCGTCGGCCCGTCGGTGCGGTTGAGCGCGAGCTCCCAGCACTCGGCGACCTCGACCGCGTCGCAGGGACGGAACACCCGCATGTTGGGAATGGCGCGCAACGCGGCGAGATGTTCGACCGGCTGGTGCGTCGGGCCGTCTTCGCCGAGCCCGATCGAATCGTGGGTCATCACGTAGACGACGCCGGTGCCCATCAGCGCCGCGAGTCGCATCGCCGGACGGGCATAGTCGGTGAACACCAGGAACGTGGCGCCATTCGGCGCGAAGCCGCCGTGCAGGAAGATTCCGTTCATGGCCGCGCACATGCCGTGCTCGCGGATGCCGTAATGGATGAAGCGGCCCTTCGGGGTCTTGGCCGAGAAGTTTGTCGCCGATTTTGCCTTGTTGTTGTTGGAGCCGGTGAGATCGGCGGAGCCTGCCAGAAATTCCATCGGCATCACCGCCGCGATCGCCTCGATCACGGATTCGGAGGATTTGCGGGTGGCGAGATTCTGCGGGGTCTCGAGCAGCGACTTCTTGTGGGCCTTGAAGGCTTTTGCCAGCGCTGCCGGCCGCTCGTGCCGCAGGCGGCGCTCGAACTCGGCGCGCTTGCGATTGCCCAGTTCCGCAAAGCGCGCTTCCCATTCCTTGCGCGGCGTGACGCCGCGGCTGCCGGCCTCGCGCCAGGCTATCAGCACGTCGTCGGGCACCGAAAACGGCTCAAGCGAGATGCCGAGTTTTTCTTTGGCGCCCTTGAGTTCATCGGCGCCGAGCGCTTCGCCGTGCGCCTTGTTAGTGCCGGCCTTGGTCGGCGCGCCGTAGCCGATCGTGGTTTTGCAGGCGATCAGCGAGGGCTTGTTGGATTTCTGCGCGCGGATGATTGCCGCAGCAATCGCCGTCTGATCCTGGCCGTCGATCAGTTCAGCCGCCCAGCCGGCCGACTTGAACCGCTTCACCTGGTCGACCGAGTCGGCGAGCGAGATCGGCCCGTCGATCGAGATGCCGTTGTCGTCGTACAGCACGATCAGCTTGTTGAGCCTCCAGTGCCCGGCCATGGCGATCGCTTCCTGCGACACGCCCTCCATCAGATCGCCGTCGGAGGCGAGCACATAGGTGTGATGGTCGACGATCTTCTTGCCGTATTCGGCGGCGAGCATCCGCTCCGCCAGCGCCATGCCGACCGAGGTCGCGATGCCCTGGCCGAGCGGGCCGGTGGTGGTCTCGATGCCCTTGGTCCGGAAATTTTCCGGATGGCCCGGGGTCAGCGAATCGACCTGGCGGAAACGCTTGATCTGGTCGAGCGTCATGTCCGGATTGCCGGTGAGATAGAGCAGCGCATAGAGCAGCATCGAGCCGTGGCCGGCCGACAGCACGAAACGGTCGCGGTCCGGCCATTTCGGATCGGCGGCGTCGAATTTGAGGAACTGCGTGAACAGCACCGTGGCGATGTCGGCGGCGCCCATCGGCAGGCCGGGATGCCCGGATTTCGCCTTCTCGACGGCGTCCATCGCGAGCCCCCGGATCGCATTGGCCATACGGGAGTGATCGACATGCGTCATGATGGAAATCCGCCTGAAATGAGATGCTTGGTGGCGATCCGCAGGGGTTGCGAATTGCCCGGCACGCGCCTGATGGCCGAGCCTGATGGCAACGGGAAGTCAAGGGGAATAGCACCTCACTTCCCGGAGTCCAAGGCAATGAAACGCATCGCACCGCGGAAAAGTTGCCTGCAACATGATCTGGAAAAGTTTTCCGGAAAGTTCATGCTCAAACAAAGAGATCTAGCGGTGCATAGTTCCGAAGCGGCGTTGCGCTGGCCTCGCTTGCCACGTAAATTTCATCGGCTAAACGCTTGCCGGATCGCCGATTTTGCTGTGCGTCCGGCTTACGGAAGGTGCGCGCTGTGAGCGATCATCCCGCCAACGGTTCGGGCAACGCCGAGCCGGCTGCAGTCGACATCGAGGCCGCGACGCGCCGGCTGATGGCGGCGCTCGACGCATTGGAAAGAGCGGTTGAGCGGCGGCACGAAGCCGACCGCGACGAGAATGAGCTGGCGGCCCGGATTCAGGCGCTCGGCACGGATCGATCGCGACTGGCCGATGAACTCGACGGCTCGCTGGTGAAGTCGCGCAGGCTGGAGCGCGCCAATCGCGAGATCGCCGAAAGGCTTGACGCGGCGATCGGCACCATCCGTTCGGTGCTCGATGCGGGAGAGAGTTCATGAGTCATATCAACGTCACCATCAACGGCCGGCAATACCGGATGGCCTGCGAGGAAGGCCAGGAGGTACGGCTCCTCAAGCTCGTCGAGAGTCTCGAATCGCGAATCGATAGCCTGCGCGGCAAGTTCGGGGAGGTCGGCGACGCGCGCCTGACCGTGATGGCAGCGCTGACGGTGTGCGACGAATTGCTCGACGCCGGCAACCGGATCCGCAGCCTGGAGGAGGAGATTGCTGCGCTGCGCGACGTCCGCGCGGTCGCGGCCGATCGCGCCAGGGCGACGCAGATCGCGGTAGCCAATGCGCTGAACGCCGCCGCCGACCGGATCGAGAAAACCACCCAGGTGCTGAACCGCACGATCGGCGGCGGCGTCGCGATCGGCTAACCGCCCATTTATCCTTCCCCTCCCGGCGAGGGGAAGCAATGGGGCCATCTTTCACCCTGATCTCGTTCAAACCAGTACATTACCCGCGTTAACGCTGGCGGTTTGGGTCGACCGTAGCTACATTGGCTCTCGCGAGGCTGCGTCGCGCGTCAGGAGCCATATATCCCCGGGGCCTTATCGATCCTTTAGGGAACTGTCCCTGGCCGGGTCCGTGGACCCGGACATATGGTGCCCACCTACTTTCGTAGGGAACTCCGGGATCGAGCGCTCCAACGGCCATTGCGGCTTCGCACTTTTGTTTTCTGATTTGTTACGCGATAAACCACCCGTCGTCACCCGCGAAAGCGGGTGATCCAGTATTCCAGAGACGCTGGTGATAGAACCGTGAAGCTGCGGCGTACTGGATCACCCGCTTTCGCGGGTGATGACCGCAGAACATGATTCTGGATGTCAGCTTTGCCGGCAGGCCAATCAAAGAGCGAACTCCGCGCCAGAGCACTTGCGGCGCGCGATGCGTTGAGCAGCGAGCAGCGCGCCGCCGGCGCGTTAGCCGTCGCCGCGCGAGGGCTGCCGGTTGAAATCGCGCCCGGCATGGTTGTCTCCGGCTATGCACCGATCCGCGGCGAGATCGATCCGGCTCCCTTGATGCGCGCGCTTGACGCGCAAGGCGCGCGGCTTGCGCTGCCGGCGGTTTTGGCGCGCGGCAAGTCGCTGGCCTTTCGGGCATGGTCGCCCAACGACAGGCTGATGCTCGGACCCCTCGGCATTCTCGAGCCGTCGCCGGCCGCCGCCGAGGTCATTCCCGACATCCTGCTGGTGCCCTTGGCGGCGTTCGACCGGCTCGGTCATCGCATCGGATATGGCGCCGGTCACTACGACCATACGCTGGCGCATTTGCGCAAAGTGAAACCCATAGTGGCCATTGGGCTTGCCTTCGTCGCACAGGAAATCGACGCCGTTCCGGCGCTGCAGCACGACGAGCGGCTTGATTATGTGCTAACGGAAACGAAAGTATTCGATTTCCGGAGTTTGTGATTTGCGCATTTTGTTCGTGGGCGACGTCGTCGGCAGGGCCGGTCGATCAGCCGTTTCAGAGTATCTTCCCGGCATGATCCGCGACTTCCGCCTCGATCTCGTCGTCGTCAACGGCGAGAACTCGGCCGGCGGTTTCGGCATCACCGAAGCGATCTACCAGGAATTCATCGACGCCGGCGCCGACGCCGTCACGCTCGGCAATCACTCATGGGACCAGCGCGAGGCGCTGGTGTTCATCGAACGCGCGCCGCGCCTGATCCGCCCGGTCAATTATCCGAAGGGCACGCCGGGCCGCGGCGCCGCTTTGGTCGACACCAAGAACGGCAAGCGCGCGC
>JBKQRS010000063.1:0-4380 GCA_052143915.1 Bradyrhizobium sp. | reverse complement strand
AGGAGAGCCTGCAAAAGGCGCTGCGCGGCCTGGAGACCGGCCTCACCGGCCTCGACGAAATCGAGATCGATGGGCTCGGCCGCGGCGACGACAAGAATGCGATCCGCGCCGCGCTCGGTACGCCTACGCCGAACCGCCTGTTGCAGGTGGCACAGGCGATGCGGCTCGGCTGGAGCAATGAGGAGATCTTCACCTCCTGCAAGATCGACCCCTGGTTCCTCGCCGAAATGCGCGGCATCGTCGAGATGGAAGGCAAGGTCAGGAAGAACGGCCTGCCGGCGAACGCGTTCGGCATGCGCTCCCTCAAGGCGATGGGCTTCTCCGACGCGCGGCTTGCGGTGCTTGCCGAGACAACGGAAGCGGAAGTGAAGGCGTGCCGCCATGGGCTCGGGGTTCGCCCGGTATTCAAGCGCATCGATACCTGCGCCGCCGAATTCGCTTCCCCCACCGCCTACATGTATTCGACCTATGAAGCGCCGTTCGCAGGCCGTCTCGCAGACGAGAGCGCGCCGTCCGACAAGAAGAAGGTCATCATTCTCGGCGGCGGGCCCAACCGGATCGGCCAGGGCATCGAGTTCGACTATTGCTGCTGCCACGCCTGCTTCGCATTGCACGACGCCGGTTATGAAACCATCATGATCAACTGCAATCCGGAGACGGTATCGACGGACTACGACACCGCCGACAGACTGTACTTCGAGCCGTTGACATCAGAGGACGTGCTCGAGATCATCGCGACCGAACGGCAGAACGGCACGCTGCACGGCGTGATCGTGCAGTTCGGCGGCCAGACCCCGCTCAAGCTCGCCCACCCGCTGGAGGCGGCCAACGTGCCGATCCTCGGCACCTCGCCCGATGCCATCGACCTCGCCGAAGACCGCGACCGCTTCAAGCGCGTGCTCGACAAGCTGCGCCTGAAGCAGCCGAAGAACGGCATCGCCTATTCGGTCGAGCAGGCGCGGCTGGTGGCCGCCGACCTCGGGCTGCCGTTGGTGGTGCGTCCGTCCTATGTGCTCGGCGGCCGCGCGATGCAGATCATCCGCGAGGAAAGCCAGCTCAGCGACTACCTGCTCGGCACCCTGCCGGAGCTGGTGCCGGGCGACGTCAAGGCCCGCTATCCCAACGACAAGACCGGGCAGATCAACACCGTGCTCGGCACCAATCCGTTGCTGTTCGACCGCTATCTGTCCGACGCCATCGAGATCGACGTCGACTGCCTATGCGACGGCAAGGACACCTTCATCGTCGGGATCATGGAGCATATCGAGGAAGCCGGCATTCACTCCGGCGACAGCGCCTGCTCGCTGCCGCCGCATTCGCTCGACGCCCAGATGATCACCGAGCTCGAACGGCAAACCCGGGAGTTGGCGCTCGGGCTCGATGTGGTCGGCTTGATGAACGTGCAGTACGCCATCAAGGACGGCGAGATCCACGTGCTCGAAGTCAACCCGCGCGCGTCGCGCACGGTGCCGTTCGTCGCCAAGGTGGTCGGCACGCCGGTGGCGAAGATCGCAGCGCGGCTGATGGCCGGCGAGAAGCTCGGGGATTTCGATCTGAAGAAGCGCAAGCTCGGCCATGTCGGCGTCAAGGAGTCGGTATTCCCGTTCGCCCGCTTCCCCGGCGTCGACACGGTGCTCGGCCCGGAGATGCGATCGACCGGCGAGGTGATGGGCATCGACCGCTCCTTCGAAGTGGCGTTCGCCAAGAGCCAGCTCGGCGGCGGCACCCGCGTGCCGCGCAAGGGCACCGTGTTCGTTTCCGTCCGCGATACCGACAAGACCCGCATCGTCGACGCGGTGCGGCTGCTATTTTCGCTCGGCTTCAAGGTGATGGCGACCTCGGGCACGCAGCGTTTCCTCGCCGATAGCGGGGTACCGACCGAAAAAGTTAACAAAGTGCTGGAGGGGCGGCCTCATATCGTCGACGCCATCACAAATGGCGACATCCAGCTGGTCTTTAACACCACGGAAGGACCGCAGGCGATGGCCGACAGCCGCTCATTGCGGCGCGCTGCCCTCTTGCATAAAGTGCCATATTACACCACTCTTTCAGGTGCCGTGGCGGCTGCCCAAGGCATCCGCGCCTATCTGGGCGGGGACCTTGAGGTCCGCACCCTGCAGAGTTATTTTTCCGAAACCTGATCCCTGGGCCGGAACTTCGCGTCCGGCAATCGATCGGCAATGAAGCGCTCGTGACCGGAACTCGACCGTCATGAGGGTGTTCTGTTTCGGCGTTTGTGCGTACCGCGGATTGGTCCGCATGATGTTGAGGGATAAAGACAGATGATGGAAAAGGTTCCGATGACCGCTGGCGGCTATGCCGCCCTTGAGGTCGAGCTGAAGCAGCGCCAATCGGTGGAGCGTCCGCGCATCATCGAGCATATCGCCGAGGCGCGCTCGCATGGCGACCTTTCGGAGAACGCGGAATATCACGCCGCGAAGGAAGAACAGTCGCACAATGAGGGCCGTATCGCCGAGCTGGAAGACAAGCTGGCGCGCGCCGACGTGATCGACATCAGTAAGCTCTCCGGCGACACCATCAAATTCGGCGCCACCGTGACGCTGGTCGACGAGGACACCGACAAGAAAACGGTATGGCAGATCGTCGGCGAACCGGAAGCCGATGCCAAGAAGGGCCGCATCTCCATCACCTCGCCCTTAGCGCGAGCGCTGATCGGCAAGAAGAAGGGCGCATCCGTGGAAGTCGTGGCCCCCGGCGGGGCCAAGGCCTACGAGATCACCAAGGTCGAGTGGCGCTGACCAGCGGCTCTGATTGGCGCGCCATTGAATTGAACGAATCGGAATTGAACGAATCGGCATTTCTGAAAGCCGCGCAGCTCGCGCGGCTTTCTTGTTGCGCTGCGATTGCGCAGGCGGTTTCCTGCCGGAATATTTTTCATGTAAGAGTATTTCCGTTGCAAGGCAGCGAAGGGGTTGCGTGCACTGCAAACGACAGACTGCAAAATCAAAGACTCGTGTCAAACAGGGGATATGACATGGACCAAATGCTTTCCAAATATCAGCCGGCGGCGCTCAGCCTGTTTCGCTTTATTACCGGCTTGCTGCTGTTTCAGTATGGCGTCGCCAAGATCCTGAAGTTTCCTGCGCTACCCAATTTTGCAGACCCACCTCCCTTGATCATGACCGCAGGCGGCCTCGAACTCGTGCTTGGCGCACTACTCATGGTCGGCCTGTTTTCGCGAATCGTGGCTTTGATCCTGTCGGGCGAAATGGCGTTTGCCTATTTCATCGGACATTTTCCGCGCGGCTTTCTTCCCCTGATCAACAATGGCACCGCGGCGATCCTGTTCTGCTTCGCGTGTCTCTATCTGGCGACGGCGGGCGGCGGACCTTACAGCCTGGACGCGATGAGCGGCAAGAAGAGCTGACAGCGTCAGCTGTCATTCCGGGGCGATGCGAAGCAGCGAACTACGATGTGCAATTGCACATCGGAGAATCTCGAGATTCCCCGATGCGCGATTGCGCATCTGAGGTCTGGTGCTAACGCACCATCCCGGAATGACGAAAGCATCAACCCGGCACTTTCAAATCAAGCGGCACGGCGGCTTCGTATTTCGAATTGTGCAGCACCAGCGATGTTCTGACGTTGCGCACGTGCGGCGCCGCCGTCAGATGGGTGACGAAATCCTGGAACGTCGCCATGTCGGGCGCCACGCATTTCAGGATGAAGTCGACTTCGCCCGACAGCATCCAGCATTCCCGCACCAATGGCTCGGCGCGCACGAAATCCTCGAACGCGCGCAAGTCGGCGTCGGCCTGGCTCGACAGATGCACCGATGCGAACACCGTGACGTCGAAGCCGAGCCGCCGCGGATCCAATAGCCCGCGATAACCCTGGATGTAGCCTTCCTCCTCCAGCGTTCTTACCCGGCGCAGGCAGGGCGGCGGCGAAATGCCGACGCGTTTGGCCAGTTCGACGTTGGTGATTCGGCCATCGGCCTGAATTTCGCTGAGGATTTTGAGGTCGATCTCGTCAAGATTCTTCGACACGCGGGTCCCGGTCCTGGCTTACGGAAGCTTTCTGGTTGCAACGGCAACACTCTTAGCGCAGCTCCGGTCGCGGGCGCAATTTTATTGCGCGTGCGTTGCGCCATATCCCCTGCTCACGGGAAATTTTGCTGATTTGGATTGCAATTCTTGCATAGCTCGCCAGATATCCTAGACTTGGATTTGACACTTTCGGCGCCGCCGCGATGCCTTTGCGGGCGCATTCCGCCCAAGCACTGACCAAATTCCCTTAAGAGAGGGACCTGCCCATGCCTGCCCCCATCCATGCGAAGGTCGTCATCATCGGTTCCGGCCCGGCCGGTTATACCGCCGCGATCTACGCTGCCCGCGCCATGCTCGAGCCGGTGCTGAT
>JBKQRS010000062.1:0-2594 GCA_052143915.1 Bradyrhizobium sp. | reverse complement strand
GCGGATCTCGAACCAGCGACCGACCTCCTCGTCGCGCGCCAAAATCTGGGCGACGAGATTGCGTTCCATCAACCGCGCCCGGAACTCCGGATGCCGTCGCGCCGCGAATTTGAGAGCTTCGCCAAGGCCTGCCAGAATGATCGGGAACGTTACCTTGGAAAAAGCCATGCTCTCCTCCTCGGGAGGTGGGAATACGAGGCGGGCCGGATGATAAGGTGTGCGTCACCCGGCTTGCAACAATTTTCGTATAATGACAATTCTGTCGCGTTGCGGTAAGCCTGCGGATGCCCCCTGGACGGCCGCCGCGCACCCATGTTTGGTCGCAAGGGCAAACCATGCCCAAAAGGAAAAGGGGAATTCCGGTGCCCGATGACCTTGCTCAAGCCCAAGTGGAATTGGCGCGCGCCAATCGCATCGTCGCCAACGAGGGTATTCTCGACGCGTTCGGCCACATCAGTCTGCGGCATCCGGCCGATCCCGGTCGCTACCTGATGTCGCGCTCCCGCGGCCCCGAATTGGTCGAGCCGGACGACATTCTGGAGTTCACGCTCGATTCCGAGCCGGTGGCGCCGCCGACCAAGCGGCTCTACGGCGAACGGGTCATCCACGGCTGCATCTATCAGGCACGCCCCGACGTTCAGGCGGTCTGCCACCACCATTCGCCCTCGATCCTGCCATTCTGCATCTCCGGCACCGAGTTCCTTCCCGTCTATCACCTCGGCGGCACCATTGGCCCAAAGGCGCCGTTCTGGGACCAGCGTGACGATTTCGGCGACACCAATCTGCTGGTGATCAAGCCCGAGGAAGGCGCATCCTTGGCGCGCGCGCTCGGACCCTACTGGATCGTGCTGATGCGTCGGCACGGCGCCACGGTCGCTGGAACCTCGCTGCACGAGCTTGTATTCCGCACGATCTACATTTGCCGCAACGCCGAGCAGCAGCTGCGCGCGCACTCGCTCGGCCATGTCGATGCCTTGACGGCGGCGGAGTGCGAAGGCGCCGGCGCCTATAATCTGCGGCCGGGTCCCATTGCGCGGGCATGGGAATACTGGAGCGTGCGGCTCGAAAAGGCCGAACGCATGGCCGGCCTCCCCGCGCGTGAAAGCCCGGCCATGGACGGGACCGCGGGGGCATAGCATGGGCCAGGTGAGCCTCGTCGACATCAGCAAGCGGTTCACGCTGCGCATCGACAACGAGGTCCACACGGTGCGGGCGCTGGAGCGTTTCAGCTTCACGGTGGGCGACGGCGAGATCGTGGCGCTGATCGGTCCGAGCGGGTGCGGCAAGACCACGGCGCTGCGCATCGCCATGGGGCTCGAGACCGCGAGCGGCGGCCGCGTCATGGTCGACGGCACCGAGGTGAAAGGCTGCGGCTTCGATCGCGGCATGGTGTTCCAGCATGCCGAGCTTCTGCCGTGGCTCAGCGCGCTCCAGAACGTGATGTTTGGCCT
The DNA here is from genome assembly GCA_052143915.1 of Bradyrhizobium sp. Taxonomy (GTDB): domain Bacteria; phylum Pseudomonadota; class Alphaproteobacteria; order Rhizobiales; family Xanthobacteraceae; genus Bradyrhizobium. The sequence goes on along the minus strand of JBKQRS010000062.1, from coordinate 1,143 downwards.
CGAAATGAAGGGCATGCGCGGCGCGGCTCTGCGCGAGACGGCCATGAAATATTTGGAGCTGGTCGGCTTGCGCGAGTCATGGAACCGGCGTCCGCATCAGCTTTCGGGCGGCATGCAGCAACGCGTCGGCATCGCCCGCGCGCTTGCGGTCGACCCCAAGGTGCTGCTGATGGACGAACCGTTCGGGGCGCTCGATGCGCTTACCCGCCGGCAGATGGTCCTCGATCTCGAGGAGTTTTTCCTGCGCCGGCGCAAGACCGTGCTCTTCGTCACGCACGACATTGCCGAGGCCGTGCTGCTCAGCGACCGCGTCCTCGTCTTTTCTGACCGGCCGGCGCGCATCGTCGCCAACATTGCGATTGACCTGCCGCGCCCGCGCGGCTTCGAGCCCGACCAGACGGCGTTCCTCGCCTATGTGACGAGGATAACGCGCGTCTTCGAGGAATTGGGCGTTCTGCGCCGTCAAATACACGAACCGAAGGTGACATCGTGACCAGCACATCCCAGCCATCGCGCCCGCAGCCCGTTCGCCGATCGGATGTCGATCCCATCGCGGGCGCGATCGTCCAGCGCCTGATCACCAATGCAGCGCGGGAGATGGGGCTGACGCTACTGCGCTCGACGCGCTCACCGGTGCTGTTCGAGGCCAGGGACTTCTCCACCGGGATCTTCGACGCTTCAGGGCGCGTGCTCGAGCAGTACAAATATCTTCCCATGCACGCATTCCTGCTGGCGCCGGTGGTGGCCGAGGTCATTCGCGTGTGGGGGCAGAAGGCGGTGGCTGGCGATGTCTTCATTCACAACGACCCGTTCCGCGGCGGCAACCACGCCATGGATGTCTCGATCGTCCGCCCGGTTTTCGCGGGCGGCGAGCTTGCCGGCTGGGCCGCGTGCAAAGGCCATATGCTCGACTGGGGTGGCCCGGTCGCCAGCGGCTACAACTCTGATGCCCGCTCGGTCTGGGACGAGCCGCTGCGGGTACCGGCCATCCATCTCTACCGGGCAGGTCAGCGCTCGGAGGAGACCTTTGCCCTGATCGAGGCGAACATCCGCATCCCGGAGATCGTCCTGCACGACATCGAGGCGATGGCCGGCAGCACCGCGATCGGCGAACGCCGCATGCGGGAAATCTTCGAACGCTTC
>JBKQRS010000061.1:0-13828 GCA_052143915.1 Bradyrhizobium sp. | reverse complement strand
TCGGCCACCTGGTGGGAGCGATCAATGGCGCCTCGATCGCGCGCAAGACCTCTTTCCTGAAGGATCGTCTCGGCGAGCAGCTGTTTGCAAAGAATATCCGCATCATCGACGATCCGTTGCGGGCGCGAGGGCTGCGCTCGCAACCGTTCGACGCCGAGGGCGTCAAGGTCAAGAAGCTCGCGATCGTCGATCAGGGCGTTTTGACATCATGGCTGCTGGATTGCGCGACCGCGCGCGAACTCGGACTGGTCACGACCGGTCATGCTCATCGCGGCGTATCGTCGTCGCCGTCGCCGGGATCGTATAACCTGCATCTCGAGGCCGGCGAGCCGACCCCGGCCGAGTTGATCTCCGATATCCGCCAGGGATTCTACGTCACCGACCTGATCGGCTCCGGCGTCAACGGCGTCACAGGCGACTACAGCCGCGGGGCGTCGGGCTTCTGGATCGAGAACGGCGAGATTACCTATCCGGTGAGCGAGGTGACGATCGCGGGTCATCTTCTCGAAATATTCAAATCGCTAGCACCGGCCAACGATCTGGCATTTCGCTATGGCGTCAATGCGCCGACGCTGCGGATCGAGGGATTGACGCTTGGCGGACGCTAGCGTGCATGAGAAGACTTTGGCGCGTGATGCTCTGGCGCGCGATGCCGTTTTGCTGAAGGAGACGGTGCGGGAGGCCGGCGCGCTGGCGCTTTCGCTGTTCCGTACCGAATTGAAAAACTGGACCAAGGGCGCCTCGTCACCGGTGTCGGAGGCCGACATCGCGGTCAATGACATGATCGCCGGAAGGCTGCGATCCGCCACGCCGGAGTATGGCTGGTTGTCGGAGGAGAGCGCCGACGACGACGAGCGTCTGGGCAGGCGGCTGGTCTGGATTGTCGACCCGATCGACGGCACCCGCGGCTATCTCGCCGGCCGCGAAGATTGGTGCGTGAGCGTGGCGCTGGTCGAGGACGCGCGGCCACTGTTGGCGGCGGTATTCGCGCCGGCCAGCGATGAATTTTTCTTCGCTGAGCGCGACCGCGGCTCGTTGCTCAACGGCCTGCCGGTTAATGCGGCATCCGGCGCGGAGTTCGACTTTTCTCGCATGGCCGGTCCGAAGCCGCTCGTCGAACGGCTCAATCGCTCGGCTGCTGAAATTACCCTGCATCCCCGAATCGGATCGTTGGCGCTTCGGCTGTGCCGGGTTGCCCAAGGACGGCTCGATGCGGCCTTTGCGGGCGGTCAAAGCCGCGACTGGGATCTTGCCGCGGCCAATTTGATCGTGCAGGAAGCGAATGGTAACATGACCGCGCTATCGGGGGACACCATCCTGTATAATCGCCGCGAGGTGACGCACGGGGTGCTGGTGGCAGCGGGGCGCGATCGTCATGCAAGCATTGTCGAGCATTTTCGGGCTCGCCCGTTGCCCTGAGCGTCCCCCGATGAGTGCCAGAAACTTGGTTCGCCGGGGACCGCATTAGGAAAAGAGATCATGCCAGACAGTGCCCCGCAGCAATTGCTCCATCTCGTCATCGGAGGCGAACTGACCGACCTTGAACATACGACGTTCAAGGATCTCGCCCAGGTGGAAATCGTCGGCGTATTTCCCAATTACGCGACGGCCTATACCGCCTGGAAGGCGAAGGCGCAGCAGACCGTGGACAACGCCCACATGCGTTATTTTATCGTCCATCTCCATCGGCTGCTCGATCCGGATCAAGACACGAAGCCCGCCCGTTGAAGAAACTGATCCGCAATGTGCTGCGCAGCAGCTGGCTCCAGCGCGCGGTGGGTTTTCTCACGGCCGAATTTCTGCGGATGGTCTGGTGGACCAACCGGTTCAGTTTCGATCCGCCCGATGTCTATGAGATCGTCGAGCCGCAGATGCCGGCGATCTTCGCCTTCTGGCACGGCCAGCATTTCCTGACGCCGTTCATCAAGACCAAGGAAATCCACCGCGCCAAGGTGCTGGTCTCGCGGCATCGCGACGGCGAATTCAATGCCATCGCTGCCGAGCGGCTCGGGATCGGCACCATCCGCGGCTCCGGGGATCACGGCTCGGCGTTTCACCGCAAGGGCGGCGTCGGCGCATTCAAGGAGATGGTGCGGGCGCTCGAACAGGGTTATAACGTCGCGCTGACCGCCGACGTGCCGAAGCGCTCGCGAATGGCCGGTCTCGGCATCATCATGCTGGCGCGCGAATCCGGGCGGCCGATCATGCCGTTCGCGATGGCGACCAGCCGCTTTTTGCGCCTGAAGAACTGGGACCGCACCACGATCAATCTGCCATTCGGGCGAGGGGCACTGGTGGGAGGCGAGATTATCATGGTTCCACCGGACGCCGGTTCCGAGGCGATGGAAGAATTGCGCGCGCGACTGGAGGCGACGCTGAACGACGCGACGGCGCGCGCCTATGCGCAGGTCGGCCGCCCGAACGAGGCGGGGCATGGCTAGCTCCCTGCCGATGACGCTGCGCGTCTACCAGCGGCTGTCGGCTGCGGCGGCGCCGCTGGCGCCTGCGCTGATCAAGCGGCGGCTGAAACAGGGCAAGGAGGATCCCGCGCGCGTCGGTGAGCGCCGCGGCATGAGCAGGGATATCCGGCCGCACGGACCGCTGGTTTGGATTCACGGTGCGAGTGTCGGCGAAGTGCTGGCCGCCGCGGCCCTGATCGAGAAGTTGCGCGCGTTGAATATTCGCATCCTCGTGACTTCGGGGACGGTGACGTCGGCGGCCATCGTCGCCAAGCGGTTTCCCGCCGATATCATCCATCAATATGTGCCGTACGATTCTCCGCGCTATGTCGCGCGCTTTCTGGATCACTGGCGGCCTTCTCTTGCGCTGTTCATCGAATCGGATCTGTGGCCGAATCTGATCCTGTCGAGCGCGGCGCGGCGTCTGCCGATGGTGTTGATCAACGGCCGGATGTCGCACCGCTCGTTTCCGCGCTGGCGCAGGGTGAGCGGCACGATCTCGGCGCTGCTTGGCCGGTTCGACGTCTGCCTGGCGCAATCGCGGGTCGACGCGGAGCGTTTTGCGGCGCTGGGCAGCCGCAACGTCGTCATCACGGGCAATCTGAAACTGGATGTTCCGGCACCGCCGGCCGATTTCGCCAAACTGGAGCGGTTGATGTCGGTGACGCGCGGTCGTCCGGTGATCGTGGCGGCGTCGACGCATCCCGGCGAAGAAGAGATATTGCTTGAGGCGCACCGCACGCTTTCGGGATTTTTTCCATCGCTGCTGACCGTGATCGTGCCGCGCCATCCCGGCCGCGGCGAAGCGATCGCCCGCATGATCGCCGCCTCCGGCCTGCATGCGGCATTGCGTTCGCGCGAAGAACTGCCGACGGCGGCCACCGACATCTATGTCGCCGATACCATGGGCGAATTGGGACTGTTCTATCGGCTGTCGCCGATCGTATTCATGGGAGGATCGCTGGTCGAACATGGCGGGCAGAATCCGATCGAGGCGGTCAAGCTGGACGCGTCGATTGTTCACGGCCCTCACGTGTTCAATTTCAGCGACGTTTACGAGGCGCTCGACAGTGCCGGCGGCGCGAAGCGGGCCGACACGCAGGAAGCGCTGGTAAAGCAGCTGGGCAGGTTGCTGGCCGATCCCGCGGCGCGCAATTCGTCGGTTGCGGCTGCCGAGCGGGTGGTCTCGCAGCTCGGCGGCGCGCTCGATCGCACACTGGCAGCGCTCGAACCCTATCTGTTGCAATTGCGCCTCGAAATGGGGGCGTCGGATGCATGAGCCGGACTTCTGGTACCGGCCATCATCCTGGATGTCGCGCTTGCTGATGCCGCTCGCTGCCATCTACGGCGCGATCGCGGGCCAAAGGCTGCAGCGCGAAGGACTGGATGCCGGCATTCCCGTGCTCTGTGTCGGCAACTACCATGTCGGCGGCGCCGGCAAGACCCCGACGGTGCTCGCCCTTGTCAAGCTGTTGCGCGATCTCGGCGAGACGCCGGTCGTGCTCAGCCGCGGCTATGGTGGTCGCTTGCGCGGGCCGGTGATGGTCGATCCCGGCCGCCACACCGCGGTCGACGTCGGCGACGAGCCGCTGATGCTGGCGCGCACGGTCCCGGTGGCGGTTTCGCGCGACCGTCTTGACGGCGTCGCCTTGGCGCGGTCGCAAGGCGCCACCGTGATCGTGATGGACGACGGTTTCCAGAATCCGGCGATCGCCAAGGATGCCGCGCTGATCGTGATCGACGCCCACCGCGGCCTTGGCAACGCCTGCGTGTTTCCCGCCGGCCCCCTGCGCGCGCCGCTGTCGCCGCAAATCGCGCGAACCGATGCGCTGGTCGTGATCGGCGACGGCACTGCAGCCGAGGCGGTCGCTGCCGCCGTCGCGGCGCGGGGCAAGCCGGTGTTGATGGCGCATCTCAGGGCGGACGATGCTTCGGTGACGTCGCTGCGCGGCAAGCGCGTCGCAGCCTTTGCCGGGATCGGCGATCCCACCAGATTTTTCAGGACGCTGCGCGCCAGCGGGATCGAGGTCGTGCTGGAACGGGCCTTCGCCGATCATCACCCGTTTTCGCAAAGCGAGATCGAATCCTTGGTCGCGGAAGCGAGGCGCGATGCGCTGACGCTGGTGACAACGGAAAAGGATCTGGCGCGGCTGCGCGGCCGCGAGGGGCTTCCGGAGGGGGCGCGGGAAATTGTGCCGTTCGCGGTGACACTCGAATTCGAGGACGCCGCCGGCTTGCGCAGGTTTGTGACCGACCGGCTGTTTCAGGCGCGCGAGAAGAAATTCAGGAAGTAGGGTGGGCAAAGCCAGCGGGTCGCCTTGCCCGCCCCACCGTCAGCTCTGCGTCTTCAGCGCGGCGGGAAAATGCCGCTGCAGCACGGCGCTCGGCAGCGCGTAGGCCTCCTGCAGATCGACGCTCCAGTATTTCAGTTCGTCGAGCGGTATCCGCACGTCGGTCACCGCACAGCGCACATAGGTTCCCGGCGAGACCACGCGGAAATCGCCGTCCAGATATTGCAGCTGTGCTTCGCCGTGGCCCGAGGGGCCGAATTTATTGAGCACGGTCAAGTTCTCCGATAGCTCCCGGCGATTTCACCGGGCCAAATGACAGGAAGTTAATCTACCATAGATAGGTTGGACTGTCCGCCCGTCAAACCCACCGATTTGTGATGAATTGCGATCTTTGCCACATGCTAGCCTCCGCTTGAATGGATCGCTGTTCTCCCAGCACCATCACGACCCGGCAAAAGCGATGCGCGCTCTCACGGCCATTTTCTTTCTGGCACTCTTTGCCGTGGCATTTGCGGCGGATGCCGCGCCGTTGCCCGTTCCGTCTCAGGTCGACATTCCCTCGGGCAGCGCGATCCTGCGCGCGCAGCTTTACAAGCCCGACGGTGACGGCCCGTTTCCGGTCGTGATTGCGCTGCACGGATGCGGTGGATTGGCTGGCCATTCCGAGCCGGTCCAGCCGCGCTATCGCGATTGGGCCGAGCAACTGCTGAGGGACGGCAAAGCCGTGCTGTTGCCGGACAGTTACGGTTCGCGTGAGCTCGGCCCGCAATGCCACGTCAAGGAACGCCGCGTGCTGGCCCGGCGCGAGCGGGTGACGGACATCCTGGCGGCGCGGCAATGGTTGGTGCAGCAGCCCTGGGCCGCGCACGACCGCATCAGCCTGATGGGCTGGGCCAACGGCGCGAGCGCGCTGTTGTGGGCGGTGCGGCCGCAATTATCGTCGCGCAATGTCGAGCCGGATTTCCGCTCGGCGGTCGCGTTCTATCCGGATTGCCGGCTCTCGTCCGGTCTTGGCTGGAGCACGCGCGTTCCGACGCTGGTCCTGATCGGCGCCAAGGACGACGTCAGTTCGCCGCCCGCCTGCCGCCAGATGATCGAAGGCGCGCACGGCCGCAGTGCGCTGGCTCGGATCGTTGTCTATCCCAGCGCCTATCATGATTTCGACCGCGCCAATCTGCCGCTTCACGTGATTGGCCCCACCGCCGATGCGACCGACCCTGAAAAGGGTCACCTCGGCACCGACGCCGAGGCGCGCGCCGATTCGCAAAAGCGTGTCGCGGAATGGCTGGCGCGGTGAGCGTTCGAATGCAGCCTAAAACAGACTGCCCTGACCGACGGGTTTCGCTGCGCGCCTGGGTGCGGCCGGTTTCGGCTCGTCCGCAACCGGCTTTGTCGACGTTGCCGTCGCCACCGGCCGATCCGCATCTGCGGTGGCTCCGACACGTCCGTCGGCAAATTCCAGACTGAGCCGGGCCCCCGGGCCAATGCTGGCTGCGGCGTGTAGCGCGTGGCCGTCTGCGTCGCGCACCAGAGCAAAACCGCGGGCGAGAACGCCGCGATACGACAGCGCGCTAAGCAATTGCCCGCTGTGGGCGACACGCGCGGCAAGCCTTTGCGTTGAGGTCGCGAGCGCGCGCCGCGCGCGCTCGGCCAATCGAAGTACGCGTTCGCGGTCGCGCGCGATCGCCTGGCGCTGGGCCTGCGCATTGGAGAGCTTTGAGGCCTTCAGCCTGATCTCCAGTCCTACAAAGCGATCCCTGCGATGTCGCAACAGCGTTCGCGCGGAGTGCGCCATCCGTTCGCCGGAGGCGGTCAGCCGGTGTCGGGCCTGCGAAAGCTGGGCGCGCAGCACCCGCACGGTCAAGCGTGCGCTGACGGCGGCGAAGCGGCGGAAATGGGCGTGGGTATTGGCCTTCAGGCCACGGGGCAGGGATGCAATCGCGCCATCCAGCCGCTGCCGCGGAATCGCCAGCAGTTCGCTCAACCCGGGCAGCGCGCGCACGGCGGCGCGCAACTCGTTGCGGCGCAATTCGTGGCCGCGCTGCCAGCACAGCATCGTCCGCCGGGCGAGCCCCGCCACCTCGACGAACAGCTCTGCGCGCACCGGGACCGCCATTTCGGCGGCGGCCGTCGGTGTCGGCGCGCGCTTGTCGGCGGCAAAATCGATCAGCGTGATGTCGGTCTCGTGGCCGACGGCCGAGATCAGCGGGATCATGCTTTCTGCTGCGGCGCGGACCACGATTTCTTCGTTGAACGACCAAAGATCTTCCAGCGAGCCGCCGCCGCGCGCGACGATCAAGAGATCGGGCCGCGGAATCTGGCCTTCCTCCGGCAGCGCATTGAAGCCGCGGATTGCGGCCGCGATCTGTTCGGCCGAGCCTTCGCCCTGCACCTTGACCGGCCATACCAGTACCCGGCGCGGAAAGCGGTCTTCCAGGCGATGCAGGATGTCGCGGATCACGGCGCCTGTCGGCGAGGTGACGACGCCGATCACTTCGGGCAGCCATGGCAGCAATTGCTTGCGCGCCTCGTCGAACAGCCCTTCGGCGGCAAGCTTCTTCTTGCGCTCTTCCATCAGCGCCATCAGCGCGCCGACGCCTGCGGGCTCGAGCGCCTCGATCACGATCTGGTACTTCGACGAGCCGGGATAGGTCGTGAGCTTGCCGGTGGCGATGACCTCGAGCCCTTCCTGCGGCTTGAAGCGCATCCGCGCGTGGGCGAACTTCCAGATCACGGCCTCGATCTTGGCGCTCTCGTCCTTCAGCGCGAAATAGCAGTGCCCGGAGGAGTGCGCCCCGCGGAAGCCCGTGATTTCACCGCGCACCCGGACATGGCCGTAGGCGTCCTCGACCGTCCGCTTCAGGGCGGAGGACAGTTCGGAGACGGTAAATTCGGGGGCGTTGATCAGGGTTTCCGCTGGCGGCATCGCGATTCGGCTCTTTCGGGTAAGCGTCCAAGTTAGGGATTTTCGCGCCCGACCGCCAATCCGGAGCTTGCAGCTCGAATTACTCTGTGACATAGAGTACTCTATATTAAAAGGAGATTCATCGTGGTTGCAACCATCGTTTCGGGAAGCTTCAAGATCATTTTCTGGGCCCTTGCCGCAATTGGCTTCGCAACCCTCGCCTTGGCGGCGCTGATCGCGACGCCGATCCGGCGGCCGCCGGAGCTGACCTCAATTTCGACGACCGCGGGTGCGGTGGATCGCAGCGATATGCCGGGGCTGGAGCGGTTTCATGCCCGCGACGGCACCGAACTGGCCTACCGGCACTATCCGGCCGGTTCCCCGGCGAGCGGACAGATCGCCGTCGTGGTGCACGGCTCGTCGGGGTCAAGTATCGCCGTCCACGCTCTGGCCAAAGCGCTGGCCGCGCGGGGTGTCGAGACCTATGCGCCGGACATCCGCGGTCACGGCGCCTCCGGCACCCGCGGCGACATCACCTATCTCGGGCAGCTCGAGGATGATGTTTCGGATTTGGTCGGCGAAATTCGCAAGGCCCATCCAGCCGCGCCGTTGACGCTGATCGGCCATTCCTCCGGCGGCGGATTTGCGTTGCGGGTGGCAGGCTCGCCGATCCAGAACCTGTTTGTGCGCACGGTGTTGCTGTCACCCTATCTCGGTTACGACGCGCCGAGCAGCCGGCAGGATGCCGGTGGGTGGGCCAGTCCGGACATTCCGCGGTTCCTCGGTCTGACCGCATTGCGGCGGCTCGGCATCGTCTGCTGTGAATCGCTGCCGACGATTGCGTTCGCGGTCGGCCCGAATACCAGCGCGATCCTGGCATCGACCTATTCCTATCGCCTGATGCGCAATTTCGGCAGTTCGTCCAATTATCGCGACGATCTTGCCGCCGCGACCAAACCCGTCGCGGTGTTTGCCGGCGCGGCCGATGAACTGATGTTTCCCGACAAATACCGGGAGGCCGTCGGTCCGGGCGCGCCCGTCAGGTTGATCGACGGCGTCAATCATATGGGGATCGTGAGCGACCCCGCGGCGGTCTCCGTGATTGCGGATGACGTGATCAAAGCGGGTAGTGGCTCGTGACCGGCATCGATCCGAAAGAGGCCGCCCATGCGCTGAACGACATCGAGCAGATCGTTTCGCGTGTTCGGCGCTCGCGAACCTACGAGATCGCCAGCCGGATGATGATCCTGTGGGGCGTGCTGGTGTTCGCCGGCAACATCGCGACCTTCGCCTGGCCGCGTTACGGCGGCTACATCTGGGTCGGCGTCAACGCGGCAGGGGCCGTCGGGTCGATCGCAGTGAGTGTGTTTCAATTTCCCGGAGCGGGCGGGCGCGGCTTCGACTTCCGGATGGGAGTAGCCTTCCTGTTGTTCTTCGCCTTCGGCCTGCTGTGCAGCACGGTGCTCGGCCATTTCGGGCCGCGCGAGATGGGAGCCTTCTGGCCGATCTATTTCATGCTCCTCTATTGTCTGGCCGGCCTGTGGTTCGGTCGAGCCTTTGTCGTCATTGGCCTCGGCATCAGCGCATTGACGCTGATCGGCTATTTTTTCGTCACCGGCGGCGCGTTTCTGTTGTGGATGGCCGCCGTCAACGGCGGCGGACTGATCCTGGGCGGGCTCTGGATGCGCAGGGATTGAGGGATGGCCGAGCTGGACGACATCATCCACCAGCCGCTGCGGCTGAAGATCATGGCGGCGCTGAATGCGCTGCCCGGTGGCGCGGGACTTGAATTCTCGCGCCTGAAAAAACTGACCGGCGCCACCGACGGCAATCTCGGCGCCCATATCGAGACGCTTTCGAAAGCCGGCTATGTCGCGGTCGACAAGGCCTTTGTCGGCAAGCGTCCGCAGACCACGGTGACCGCCACGGCGGCCGGGCGCGGTGCGTTCGCCCGCCATGTCGCGACCCTGCAGGAGATTATCGCGGCCTCGGGGGGGCAGCATTAGCTGTCGCCGTCATTCCGGGACGCGCCGCCCGAACTCGGGTTTACCCGAGTTCGGCAATATCATTGTCCAAGTCGGCAATTGGCCGACTTGGATGCGCAGGCCCGGAATCCATAACCACGATCGGGGGGTATGGATTCCGGGCTCGCTCGTTTCACTCGCGCCCCGGAATGACAAGAGTGTCAAAACCTTCGCGCGCCCATCTTGATCTCTTCCTCGGAGAAGAAAATCTCACTCGCATGTTCAACCACATCCCTCGCCTTCCATCCCGTGTGCGGCGGCTTCCAGCCCGGCTTTTCCATCATCCGCATCTCGCGCACACCGCGCGGGCCGGACACGCCGAGCACCTTGCCGGTCTGGTCGCCCGATAATTCGCTGACCATGTATAGCACGGCCGGCGCGATGCCATCAGGTCCAAGCGCCATGCCGGGATTTTCGATATAGCGCGGCAGGTCTGATGTCATGCGGGTCAGCGCGCCCGGCGCCAGCGTCCAGACCCGGATGTTGTATTTGCGGCCTTCGATCGCCAGCACGTTCGACAGGCCCCAAATCCCGCCCTTGGCGGCGCCGTAATTGCTTTGTCCAAAATTGCCGATCAGGCCCGACGTCGAGGAGGTGTTGACGATGACGCCGCCGCCATTCTCGCGCATCCACCTGAACACAGGTTGCGTGCAGCAGAACGTGCCCTTCAGATGCACCTTCAACACCTTGTCCCAGGCGGCTTCGGTGGCCTTGGCAAACGTCTGGTCGAGCAGGATGCCGGCATTGTTGACGAGAATGTCGGCGCGGCCGAAGTGCCTGATGGCGTCGTCGAACACCGACTGGCCTCCCGCCATGGTCGAAATGTCGGCGCCATTGGCAACGGCACGGCCGCCTTCCGCCAGAATCGTGTCGACGACCTTCTGCGCCATGGAAACATCGGAGCCGGAGCCGTCGCGCGGTCCGCCGAGGTCGTTGACCACGACCGCCGCCCCCTCGCGCGCGAACAATTTGGCGTAGGCCTCGCCGAGCCCGCCGCCCGCGCCGGTGATCAGCGCCACCTTGCCGTCGAGTAATCCCATGGTGTGTTGCTCCCTCTATTGACCGTCATTCCGGGATGGTCCGAAGGACCAGACCTCAGATGCGCAATTGCGCATCGGGGAATCCCGAATTTGTTAGCACGAGATTCCGGTTCGCGCTTCGCGCGCCCCGGAATGACGGCTTAGGCCAGCACCGCCTTGCCGCTCTTGATGACCGCGACGTTGCGCGCCTTCACACGGGCCTCGAATGAAATCACACTGCCGTCCTTCCATAAATCCAGTGTCACGGTCTCGCCGGGATAGACCGGCGAAGAGAACCGCGCAGCGTGCTGCTTGAAGGCGCTGGGATCGTAGTCCGCATAGGTTTGCAGGATGCCGCGGCAGGTGATGCCGTACGTGCACATGCCATGAAGGATCGGCCGCGGGAAGCCGGCGCGGCGAGCGAATTCGGGATCGGAGTGCAGCGGGTTGCGGTCGCCGCAAAGCCGATAAATCAGGGCCTGATCCGCCCGCGTCGAGATATCGATGGATTTGTCGGGCTCGCGGGTCGGCACCTTGTGCGGTTCGGGTTGGCCTTCGGAGGAGCCGCCGAAACCGCCATCGCCGCGCGCAAAGCGCGAAGCGACCAGCGTCGCCAGTTCCTCGCCTTTTTCGTTCTTGAGCACGGTCTGGTGCCGGATCACCGCGCCCTTGTCCTTTCCCTTGTCGAAGACAGCGAGCACGCGTGAATCGACGATGAGATTTGCAGCCACCGCCAGCGGCCGGTGAAAGGTAATGTCGCGCTCGCCGTCGACCACCATGACGCGGTTGAGATTCATCTCGCCCGGGCCGGCTCCCCAGGCGGCTACGGACGCAAAGGTCGGGACGACCTTCACGGCGCGCGGCGTGGCCGTGGCCTCGTTGACGAACGCCAGTTCCTTCTCGTCCATGGGGTCCGCGCCCATGCCGATGCCATAGGCGTACAGCATCACCTCGCGATCGCCGTAGGTATATTTCTGGCCGAGATTTTTGAGCGCCATCAGCTCGTCGTAGTTGATCGGCATTGCGGTGGTCTCTCCCGAACTTTCTTCAGTCGCAGCAACCCTTTGCTGTCACCCCCGCGAAAGCGGGGGTCCAATAATCACCGGCGTTTACTGGATCCCCGCTTTCGCGGGGATGACTACCTCTTGCGTGGCGCGATGGACGCTCAACTCAGTCAACCGGCGTAAAGAATGGCAATGGCGCGCCGTCGGTCGTCTTGAACACCACCTTGACCTTCTGGCCGATCTTGAGTTTTGCCATGTCGCAGTCGACGAAATTGGTCAAAAGCGACGGGCCTTCCTTCAGCGTGACATAGCCGATCGCGTAAGGCCCGCTCGCGGATTTGCGCATCAGGCTGAAGGTATAGATCTCGCCCTCGCCCGAGCTTTCTTCCCACACCGTCTTGTCGGAGAAGCAGAACGGGCAGATCGATCGCGGAAAATAATGCGCCTCGCCGCAGGCGAGGCAGCGCTTGATCAGGAGTTTGCCGTCGACGGTCTTTTCCCAGAAATGGGTCGTCTCCGGATTGCCTTGCGGCGTCGGGTATTTCACGGCGCTGTCCATCACACACGCTCCAGAATGCAGGTTGAGGCGGCGTGGCGAACGCCGAGGAGACCGCCGGTGCCGTGGGCGATGGCGAGATCGCAGTTCGGCACCTGCACCTTGGGGTGTGCCTGCCCGCGCAATTGCCGCACCGCCTCGATGATTTTTGTCATGCCGCCGCGGTTGACGGGATGATTGCTGCAGAGCCCACCGCCGTCGGTGTTGAACGGCAACTTGCCGACGCCAGAAATCAGGTTGCCGTCGGCGACGAACTTGCCGCCCTCGCCTTTCCTGCAGAAGCCGAGGTCTTCGAGCTGCATCAAGACCGTGATGGTGAAGCTGTCGTAGATCGAGGCATATTTGATATCCTTTGGCGTCACGCCCGCTTCCTCGAACGCCCGCGGGCCCGACCAGACACCGGCGGAATAGGTGAGATTAAGATCCTTGCCGCCGCGCGGTCCCTTGAGCGCCTCGCCGTGACCGATCATCCGCACCAGTGGCTTCTTCAGGCCGCGCGCGATGGCCTCCGTCGTGACGATCAGCGCGCCGCCACCATCGGTGACGACGCAGCAATCCATCCGGTGCAGCGGATCGGAAATCATCGGCGAGTTGAGCACGTCTTCAACCGTGACGACGTCCTTGAGCATCGCGTGCGGATTATATTGCGCGTGGTGAGAGGCCGCGACCTTGATCCAGGCCAGCTGCTCGCTGGTGGTGCCGAACTCATGCATGTGGCGCATGGCGCACATGCCGTAAACGTTGTGCGTGGTGGCGCCGTAAGCGGCTTCGAAATCGACCTCGGCGCCGCTCGCGCGCGGCGGCATGGCGCCGGTGCGCGGCTTGCCCGCCAGCGTGATCAGCGCAATCGAACATTTGCCGGCGGCGATCGCCTCGGCGGCGTGGCCGAGATGGACGATATAGGAGCAGCCGCCGGTATCGGTCGAGTCGAAATGGCGGACCCTGAGGCCCAGATAATCGGCCATCGCCATCACCCCGCCAGGCGCGTCGCCGGCGCAGAAATAGCCGTCAATATCGGCCTTGGCGAGGCCTGCGTCTTCCAGCGCCCCCTTGGCGACTTCGGCGTGAAGCTGGGCTGTGGATTTATCCGGGGCGTGCCGGGTTGGATGCTCAAATATCCCGGCGATATAGGCCTTGCCCTTGATGCTCAAATCATTCTCCGCTCGCGTTTCTCGTCCCCGGCCAATTTCTTGGCCTGCCGGGGCCGCCTTGGCAAGCGGTGAAATATTCCGCCAGGTGAGACGATAGCGTTTGCTCGGGTAGGTGTATCAAGTCTCCCTTCGCGGTCATCGCCCGGCTTGACCGGGCGAACCAGTATTCCCGAAACGCCTTCGCCTAGCCGAGAAGCCGCCGCATACTGGTGCTCCGCCTGTGCGGGGCATGACGGTGGATGGAGGCGAGACTCCGCATTCTCGCGGCGCAAATAGCGCCCGAGCTGTTGCGTAGATCACCCTCGAAAAACAGAGGGCGCAGGGAATGCCGGACGCTCGGCGCGTCCGCAGCCGCGTGCGCAGTGGTAGAAAGCACACGCGTTAGTCACCACGGTCACACCGGAAACACCCGGCATTCC
>JBKQRS010000060.1:0-16646 GCA_052143915.1 Bradyrhizobium sp. | reverse complement strand
GTCAATCTGCGCGCCGACGAGGAGCTTGTCGAAGTCGAGGCGAGCCGCGCGCGGCTGATCGCCGAACGCGACGATCTGACAGAGGCGATCAAGCGGCTGCGCCAGGCGATCCACAACCTCAACCGGGAGGGCCGCGAGCGCCTGCTGAACGCCTTCGACGTCGTCAACAAGCATTTCGGCGAATTGTTCGCCACCCTGTTCGAGGGCGGCGCGGCCGAATTGATGCTGATCGAATCCGACGATCCGCTGGAGGCCGGCCTCGAGCTCGTCGCGCGCCCGCCGGGCAAGAAGCCGCAGGTGCTGACGCTGCTGTCGGGCGGCGAGCAGGCGTTGACCGCGCTGGCGCTGATCTTCGCGGTGTTCCTCACCAACCCGTCGCCGATCTGCGTGCTGGACGAAGTCGACGCGCCGCTCGACGACCACAATGTGGAGCGGTTCTGCAACCTGCTGCATGAGATGACCGCGACCACCGAGACGCGCTTCATCATCATTACGCACAATCCGATCACGATGGCGCGGATGAACCGCCTGTTCGGCGTCACCATGGCCGAGCGCGGCGTGTCGCAGCTGGTTTCGGTCGCGCTCGACGAAGCGGTGAGGATTCTCGACCAGAACGTGGCGTGAGCTCTTGCTTCCCTCTCCCCTTGTGGGAGAGCATAGGCCGCCTACGGCGGCCGTTCTTGAAAATGGAACGCCGAAGCAAGCTTCGGCTATGCGATACGAAGTATCGTGGGCGGGTCAGGGGTCTCTCTCCGCGGATGCAACCCCTCACCCGTCGCGCGGCTCACTTCGTTCGCCGCGCGCCACCCTCTCCCACAGGGGGAGAGGGAAAGAGAACGCAATGACCCCGCCCGACCTGCCCGCCGAACTGAGAGCCGCGCTCGAGGCAAAACTGCAGGGCCTGTCGCGGAACGATGCCGCCGAACGCGCCGCGCTGATCTCCAGGACCTATCGGGATGGCGGCAACTCCGGCGCGATCGCGTCCGAGGCCGACGCGCTGGCCTATGCGCTGGCGCGGATGCCTGCGACCTATGCGGCGGTGACCGCAAGCCTGAACGCGCTTTGCGGGCTGAGGCCGGACTTCGCGCCCGCAACCCTGCTTGATGTCGGCGCCGGGCCGGGCACGGCGAGCTGGGCCGCGGCGAGCGCATTCGCCTCGCTGCAAAGCTTTGCGCTGCTCGACGCCAACGGCGCATTGCGTGCGCTGGCGCTCGATCTCGGCCGCGACAGCACGCGCCTGAGGGGAATGACCTACCATCGGGGCCAAGCCGGCGCGGCACTGGCCGATGCCGGACCGGCCGACCTTGTGGTGGCGAGCTACATGATCGGCGAGATCGGCCATGCGGAACGACGCGCGCTCGCCGAACAATTATGGGCAAAAACCCGCGACACGCTCTTGATCGTCGAACCCGGCACGCCCGCGGGCCATGCGCGGGTGATCGCGCTGCGGCAACAATTGATCGCGTCCGGCGCGCATGTCGCAGCCCCCTGCCCGCACGACGGCGCGTGCCCGCTCGCAGCACCCGACTGGTGTCATTTCACCCAACGCCTGCCGCGCTTGCGGGCGCACATGCAAATCAAGGGCGCTGAACTTCCCTTCGAGGATGAAAAGTTCAGCTATGTCGCGCTGACGCGCGCGCCGGTGGCGCAACGCTTTGCCCGCGTGCTGGCGCAGCCGGTCGTCAGCAAGGTCGAAGTTTCGGCGAAACTCTGCACCGCCGACGGTGTTAAAATCGCGAAAGTGCCGCACCGCGACAAGACGACCTATGCCCGCGCCCGGCGCTGGCGCTGGGGCGATGCGGTGACGCGGGAAAGTTGACGCGTTCCGGCCTCTTATCGTTGAACTAATCCCGCCTTGCGGCCGACCAAGGCGATACCCACCTCGTGACGGCTGCTGCGCGCCCTCAAATTCCGTTACACTAAATACACTCGTTGTCCCATCAGGAGTTTTTTGTCATGTCGACCGGCTGGATCGTTCTCGGCGTCCTCGTCATTCTCGTTCTTTTCGCGCTCGGTGCCTATAACCGGCTGGTCGCGCTCAGCCAGCGCGTCGGCCAGGCCTTCGCCGACATCGACGTGCAGCTCAAGCAGCGCCACGACCTGATCCCGAACCTGGTCGAGACCGTGAAGGGCTATGCCGCGCACGAACGGGGCACGCTCGACGACGTGATCAAGGCCCGCAGCTCCGCGATGTCGGCGCAAGGCCCGGCGCAGGTATCGGCCGCGGAAAACCAGCTCAGCGGCGCGCTCGGCCGGCTGATCGCGCTGTCGGAGGCCTATCCGGACCTCAAGGCCAACGCCAATTTCCAGCAGCTGGCGAGCGAACTGTCGGACCTCGAGAACAAGATCGCCGCCAGCCGCCGCTTCTTCAACAACGCGGTTCAGGAATACAACACCGGCATCCAGCAGATGCCCGCGGCCTTGTTCGCCGGCATGTTCGGTTTCACCCGCAAGGATTTCTTCGATCTCGGTGCCTCCAGGACCGATGTCGAGGCAGCGCCGCAGGTGAAGTTCTGAGCTCGCAAAACATCCCGGCGGGATAGCGCAACATGGCTGCGTACGGTCTCTACACGCATATCGCATCGAACAGATTTCGTTCGATGCTGTTGCTTGGCGGGCTGTTCGCGCTGGTCTATGTGATGGTCTATGCCGGCGCGCTGATCGCGGAAGTGATGATCTACAGCAATGCGCCGGCCGACTACTATCTGGCGGCGGCCGCGCGCGACCTGATCAAGGCTTTCCCCTATGCGACCGGGGCCGCCGCGCTGTGGATCGTGATCGCCTATTTCTTCCATCAAGCGATCGTCGACGCCGTGACCGGCGGGCAGGACGTGACGCGGCAACAAGCGCCGCGGCTCTACAATCTCCTGGAAAATCTCTGCATCTCGCGCGGCATCCCGATGCCGAAGCTGAAGATCATCGAAAGCGAGGCGCTGAACGCCTACGCGACCGGGCTCAACCGGAGGCAATATGCCGTCACTGTCACCACCGGCCTCTTGAACACGCTCAACGATCAGGAGATCGAGGCGGTGCTCGGCCACGAGCTCACCCACATCCGCAACGGCGACGTGCAGATGATGGTGATCGCGGTGATCATCGCCGGCGTGGTCGGCTTCTTCGCCGAACTGTTCTTTCGGAGTTTTACCAACTTTGGCTACTACGGCGGCTATGGCGGTTATGGCCGCGGCTCGTGGTCATCGTCATCTTCGTCCTCCTCTTCGGACAACAACCGAAAAGGCTCCGGCGGCGGGGCCGTCATTGTCATCATCGTTGCCGTCGTCCTGATCGCGCTGGCCTGGCTGTTGTCGCAGTTGGTGCGCCTGGGGCTGTCGCGGTCGCGCGAGCTGCTCGCCGACGCCGGCTCGGTGGAACTGACCAAGAATCCGGACGCCATGATCTCGGCGCTGCGCAAGATCGAGAATCGCGGCGAACTCCCCGGCGCCACCTCGGCGGTGATGGAATTATGCCTCGACAACCCGCGCGAGGGCTTTGCGGATCTGTTTGCGACCCACCCTTCCGTGGAATCGCGCGTCCAGGCGCTGGTCAAATACGCCGGCGGGCACGATCCCGGACCGCTGGCACTGCCATCGGATACCACGGATCGGCCGGATGATCAGCCGCAGCCCACAACCGGTGAAATCCCGCCGCCATTGCCCAAGGGACCCTGGAGCGATGCCACAGACCGGGCCGGCGCGTCACAAGGCCCATCACGCGGCCCTTGGGGCAACCACCCCGCCGGCCCATGGGGCCGCCACTAGGGAGCGCCGGGCCGACGCCGCCCCGAAAACCCTGTTCCGGGCCGGCGTCCCCGGCGGCATTAACAACGCTGGCACGATTATTCCTAACTGTGGCCTAATGAATTGAATTCTCCCTTGTTTCTGCCATGTTCGCGCCCAAAGCAGGTGGGGGACGTTCCGGTCGCGTGGGCCACCCCTGCCGGCCGGGAATACGGGGACATGATCGGGGCCGACATTTTCCGGAAACAGACCTTTTGGTTTGTTCCAGGACGGTCCCATCAGGAATGGCGCATAAGGGAAGTCCATGGCGAAGCCGGTAGTGATTGTGGTAGGCGCTGACAAAGGCGGGGTCGGCAAGACGACGGTCTCGCGAACTCTGCTGGATTATTTCAGCGCCAACAACGTGCTCACCCGCGCCTTCGATACCGAATCCCCGCGCGGCACCCTGAAGCGCTTCCACCCCGACGCCACCGAGATCGTCGATATGACGACGACATCGGACCAGATGAAGATCTTCGATACGCTCAATTCAGTCGGCCCCTCGGTCACCGTGATCGACGTCCGCGCCGGCCTGCTGTCTCCGGCGCTGGCCTCCCTGCGCGACATCGGCTTTCTCGATGCCGCCAAATCCGGGCAGATCACCTTTGCCGTGTTCCACATTCTCGGCCCCTCGATCGCCTCGCTCGACGAAATCGCGGAAACCGCGAATTTCATGCAGGGCGCGAAGTATTTCCTGGTGAAGAACTTCATCAACGATACCCAGTTCTTCCAGTGGGATCAGGCGACCTACAATTCCTATTTCCACCGCATCAAGGACGCCACCGAGCTCACCATCCCCAAGCTCAATGAAATGGCCTACGAGCAGGTCGAGGTCGCCTCCGTGCCGTTCCTCAAATTCGTCGCCAACAAGGGCCCGGCCGACGAGGCCGCGAACTATTCGTTCGTGCTGCGCGGTTATGTCCGCCACTGGCTGGCCAACGTCTGGAGCGAATTCGACCGCATCAAGCTGACTGATCTAGTCGGTTCCGGCAAATCCGGCATACGCGGCGGCGAAAAATAACGGCGCAAGTTGACATGATTGGACTGGATTAGGCGCCAAATTCGCCCGATATAACGCGTGATGAGCGCCACGCCCGTTTACATCATCTGCTCGCCCCGTCCGCTGGTCGGCAAGACGCTGATCGCGCGGCTGCTGAGCGAATTTCTGCTGCTGAAGAGCGGTACCGTCACGGCTTTCGACGTCAATCTGAAAGAGCCGTCGCTGCTGGAGTATCTGCCTGATATCACCGAAACCGCAGAGGTCGACGATACCTTCGGCAAGATGGCGCTGATGGACCGCCTGATCATCAATGACGGGATCGCCAAGGTGATCGATCTCGGCTTCCACGCCTTTGACGAGTTCTTCAAGATGACCGATGAGATCGGGTTCATGAAGGAGGCCGCCCGGCGTGGCGTCTCGCCGATCATCCTGTTCGTCGGCGACACCGACCGTGTCTCGGCGCGCAGCTATCCGATGCTGCAACGCCAGATCCCCGCAACCGCCCTCGTCTCCATCGACAACGAATATGTCGTGCGCGGCGAACTGCCGCCGGCTTTCGCGGAAGGAAGGGTCCTTCACATCGCCGCGCTACCGGTATTCTTGAAGACCTATATCGATCGGCTGACATTCTCGTTCACCGAATACCTGCGTCACGAGAAGGATTCATCGACGGAATTGCATCAATGGATCCGCACAAATTACTTCAGCTTCCGCGAGCTTGAGCTGCGTTTGATCCTGCAGGGATCGTGAGGTCGTCGTCCCGGCCAAGCCAACGGGTCGCGCGATAGGCGCGCCAGATGACAGGCTCCACACGAGCCGGAACCCAAACGCCGCGGCCTCGCGTTTGAAAGCCGGGGCCAGCGGCCTCGCTAACAACCCGGGGCGTGACCTCACAAATTCAGAGTGGTCGGCGGACGTCCGCTTTGGCGCGCATTCCGGACTCAAGTCGGACATCGCGCCATGTCCGAAATGTGCCCCAATAGGCGACATCGTTCCGTCATCTCGTCGGCGCACGGGATCCGGCATGCACACCTTATTCGTGAACGATGTGGGTGCCTTTCTCAGCCACCGAACGCTTCATCAGCAGCACCATGAGTACCGGCGCCAGCGTCACCACCGCCAACAACCAAAAGACATCGAAATAAGCAAGTGACGATGCCTGCTGCTGCCGCAAGTTCTCGAGCGCCTGCAAGGCCAGCTGCTGCGCTGCAGACGGATCGCCGGATTGCTGCAGGAAAACTGCCCGGGCCTGATCGAGGAAGGAAACCACACCAGCGTTGAAGGAATCGAGCAGCTCGCCTAGCCGCAGGATGTGAAATTGATCACGGCGCTCCTGAATTGTCTGTGCCATCGAGGTGCCCACACTGCCTCCCTCGTTGCGCAGCAGACTTAGCAAGCCAACGGCCGCTCCACGCAGCAACGGTGGGGTATAGAGGTAGGCCGCTACATTCGCAGGCGCAAAGCACATCGAGAGTCCAACAATCAGTATCACCCGAGGCCAGACGACCTGGCCCGGGCTGATCTCCAGGTTCATTTGCGACATCCAATAGTTTCCGAACGCCATGACCAGCAGGCCGCCGGCGATCAACCACCGGGCATCAACCCCTCGGCCGAGTGCCCGGCCGACAAATGGCATTGCGACAAGCGCAAAGAACCCCGCCGGCGACATGACCAACCCCGCGCTAAGAGCATCATAGCCGAACAGAGATTGAAGCAGGGCTGGCAACGATGTGCTGGCGGCGTAGAGGACGGCGAAGGCGCAAAAGATGATGAAGCAGCATGCAGCGAAATTTCGCTCCCGCAGGGGACGGAAATTGACCACGGGGCTGGGGTGGCGTAACTCCCAAAAGATCAGCGCTATCAGACCCAAAACGAAAGAAATCACCAGCGTCTGCACACGCCAGAATGGATCGCTTAGCCAGTCCCACTCCTGTCCCTTGCTGAGCACCACTTCCCAGGAGACCATGACGATCACCAGGAGCGACAAGCCGAGCGAGTCAAAGCGCAGCGGCTGCTTCATCAACTCTCTGCGCTGCTCCGCGAGATAGTCGGGATCCCGCAGCAAAGCATAACACGCAGCAAGCGCCATGAGACCAACCGGCACGTTGATGTAGAACACCCATCGCCAAGAATAGTTGTCCGTGATCCAGCCGCCGAGGGTCGGGCCGACGACCGGCGCCAAAAGGGCAGCCAAGCCAAACAGCGTCATCGCAATGCCTTGCTTCTCCACCGGAAAGGCGTCCAGCAGCACGCCTTGACTGGAAGGCTGCAGGCCGCCGCCCGCCAGACCTTGCAAGACGCGAAACACAATCAGCTGACCGAGACTTGTGGCCATCCCGCAAAATCCGGACGCGAGGGTAAAGACGGCTATCGACAGCAGGAAGTAGTTGCGGCGCCCGAGACGAGCCGAAAGCCAGCCGCTGATCGGCAGGATGACGGCGTTGGCGGCGAGGTAGCTGGTGATGACCCATTCGCCGTCGTCGACCGTGGCCGAAAGGCCGCCGGCAATGTATCGCAGCGCGACCACAGCAATGGTGGTGTCGAGTACCTCCATGAAGGTCGGTATTATGACGACGGCGGCCACAAGCCACGGGTTCACGTCCGCCTGGGATCTGGGGGGTGAAAGTGCCAACTCGGTCATTTGCCGACGCCCGGCGCGCTCGTGGCCGGCGCGGAGCCCGACGATGGCTGCATGGTGCTTTGAAGGAACTTCCCGGCATCGGGGCCGGTGGGCGGCTTGTTGATATAGACGTACGGAACGACCGATGTGCCGATGAACAGCGGTTTCTTGTCCGGATCGTAACCCTCAAGCTCGATCCGGACCGGCAGCCGCTGGACGATCTTGATGAAGTTGCCCGTGGCATTTTGCGCCGGCAGCAATGCGAGCGTCGATCCGGTCCCGATCGTAAACCCGGTGATCCGGCCGCTGAATACCTGTTTGTCCCCATACATATCGACATAAAGATCGGCAGCCTGACCGATGCGCAAGTCGCGCAGTTGCGTCTCCTTGAAGTTGGCATCGACCCAGATCTCGCTGAGCGAGCGGATCGCCATCAAGCTCTGCCCGACCTGAACGTCATTGCCGGGATTGACGTTTCGGCGCGTGACGACGCCGTCGATCTCCGCGACGACGTCACAATAGTGAAGGTCGAGTTCAGCCAGAGCGAGGTCGCGCTTGGCGGCTTCGAGTTTGGCCTCGGCTTGCTTGACCGTCGGCGCTTCCGCCGCCAGCCGATCGAACGTGCGGTTGATATCGCCATCGGGATCAAGCTTTTCGAACTCATCGAGCATCTGCTTCGGGGACTGGTTGTAGGAATGGAGAACGCCCAGCTCAGCCGCGGTCTGAATCAGCTCCGCCTGCGCCTGCAGGACCGAAGAAAAGGTCTGATCGAGATCGGGCGGTACCTGGTCGAGATCCGCGCTGTCTTCGGGCTGCGTCTGCAGGCCCAACGAGACACGGATCTGGTTCGCATCGCCAACGCCTGGACGACACCCGCCCGGGCAATCGACAACGCCGCCTGACGTTGATCATAGAGCTCGCGGCTCGCGAACTCCGATTTGACCAGCTGCGACGTCCGGTCGAACTCCTGCTGCGCGAGTGTAACTGTGGCATTCGCCTTCCTGAGCGCGGCAACCCGAGCATGCAACAGGGCTATCTGGTTTTCGACATTCTCCATGGCTTGTTGCAATTGCCAGCGGCGGCTTCTGGCCTGTGCTTCGATGCCGCGCACCGTGGCCCTCGCTGCCTGGAGATCCGCCTGTGCGGTATCGACGGCCGCCTTCTTCACTGCGACTGCGTCCCGAAATGGCTCCTTGTCCAATTCAACAAGAAGATCTCCCTTGTGCACATGGTTGTTGTCATCCACCAGAACGCGGGATACTTGACCGTGGACGCGGGGGGCGACGAACGTCACATGGCCGTTCACGAAGGCGTCGTCGGTCGAAACCGTGCTGAGCACGAACCGGATCCAGGGAATGCCATACACCGCGGTCGCGATGACCAGAGCGCCGAGCACGCCGATCAGTAACTTTCGCCGCAGTGTGAACCGTTGGTTCGCTGATGGGACGGCCTTCGACGCAGAATCGGTCGGCGGTAATTCGCCGTCACGATCGACCGCAGCATCCGCTTTGGATATCGCGGGCGCGTCGACCGAACTTGACTCGCTTCTATGCTCGGACATCTCGGGAGGCATTGGATAGCGCTCCTAACGATTGTCTCTCAATGCAATCGGGCCGATTTGATCGCCGACACTCATTTCTCGCCGTCGCTTGGGGTCAAAAGCGCGGCTTTGACCGGCGGCCAGTGCCCTCCAGTTTACCACGTATCCAACCTACCGGAATTGGCCATCACCCAATTTTTACGTAGGACACCAGGGTCAAATGCGGAGGTATCCGTTCCGCACTGAAACTCAAGAGACCGAATGTCTGTTGAGGGTCATTGGCGCCGTTGAGGCGGCCTACTTCAGCGAACTATCGATCGACATGCACGGTAATGAGTCCGCATCTCGCCCTATCTTTTTGTTTGAGCATGATCTCCGCGCAAACGCGTTCCGCGTTTGTTAGCTGAGGGAACACCGGTGCCCACTTTGCGCTAACGCGGCCCTGCGGGTCCGGATCTTGCTCTCATTTTTTGCTTGAGCATGATCTCTCCGGAAAACCGGTTCCCACTTTTCCGGATCATGCTCTAGAACTCTATCTTAGCCCCGAGCCGCCCGCCGACACTCCAGCTCGCGCCGATGTCGACAGAACGATCGTAGGAGACGGAACCAAAAAGACTGATGTTCCTGGCGACTCGCATATCCGCCCAGGCGTCGAGCTGGCCCCAGGTTCCGCCCAGCGACCCTTTCAACGTCACGGGAAAGGCGCCTGTGAGCGTACTGAACGTTGCGGACGGCGCCTCGCCCAGGAAGTCATGCCAGAGATTGGCGCGCACCGAAAACGTCACGGGCTGCGCGCTGGCGCCTTCGCCCAGCAGGCTCGCATAGGATAGCTTCACGCCGATCCTGCCGCGCGCGTCGTCCGTGCCGCCAAGACTGGTGTCGCCATAGCGGTCGGTTCCCGAATCGAGTTTCGCATGCTGATAGATGAGCTGCGCCTGCGGCTCCAGCGTCCACGCACGCGCGACATGCAGCGGATAGCCGCTTTCCAGCGACGCTGTAAGGTCCCCGCCCCCGACGGTCATGCCCGTATCGACCGTTTGCCCCCGGACCTGATCGAACCAGGTCCCCTGCAACACGCTGTCGACATACCAGCCGGAGGGGCCGAAATGGGTCCAATAGGCGCCGGCGGAATAGCCGCTCATCATCAGCGTGCCGGCTTTGTTTGAGGGATAGACGCCCGTGTAAATCTGGCTCACCTGGGCTGACGCGTTGAGGTAGCCGGTATAGAGCCCGGCGCGGTCGCGCGACCCCTCCGCGCCGTCGCGGCGCCAAAGATCCATGCCGGTCTGCAGGCCGCCCAAACTGAAGCTGTACTGCGGGCCGCGGCCATTGAGGAAATCGTTGTCGGCAGCCATGCTCCAGTTGTGGCCGGGCCTTTGCCAGCCGGCTTCGCCGAAGATGCGGCCCCACATTGCCGAGCTGCGGATGGCTTCGATTTCATCGTCGCGCGCTTGCCTGGAAGCCTGGGTCTTCTCGGCAGGCGTTTGGCATCCGACGCCCGAATTGTTGGTCAGATCCATGCAAGCGAATGCGTTCGCGGGAGCAGGATCGAGCGCTACGGTGTCGCTCCTGTCCCCCATGCGCGCGTCCAAATTGCCGATCATCGCAAAGCCGACCTGATGAGCCAGTTCCGGCATGGCGAGATAGACCGGGACTTCGGTGCGATAATCGGGGTAGCGCTTGGGAGCAGGAGCAGGATCAGGTGGGGAAGGAGGAGGAATTGGCGTCAATGTCGAACGCAAATACCAATCCTGATCGGCGGGATTGCCGCCGGTAGCGCTGTTGCCGCCGTAAAATAACGAATAGGTATAGGCGCCCGCGGCCACGGTCTGGCCGAGTTGGAAGGCGGTTGGAGTGGTTGTGCCGCCGTTCTGGACCTTGACCACTTGAATGCCGTTGGCGGTCGTCAGCGCGCCAAGACCGCCGACATTGTAAATGAGCAGATTGGTGGTACCACTCGCATTGCCGCCCTTGAACACCAACTGGTCGGCCACCGAATTGTCCGAACCGAGCGCGACGTCCAGCGCCACCGAGCCGCCCCTGCCGATAAAATTGCCGGTGATGACGGTCTGATCGCCGGCAACGCCATTGTGCATGGTGATGAGGCCGGCGTTGGTGAAGGTCGCCAGGCCGGAGAATGTCGTGGTAACGGGAGCGACGGCTCCTGGCATCGCCGTGACGATCGTGCCGCCGGCGTTGTTGGTGATGGTACCGGCGCTGCCGAACCCGTTGCCGCCGCCCAGGGTATTCCAGGTTCCGCCATTGGTCAGGCCGTTGACGAAGCCGGAAGTGTCGAGGTGCACGACGCCGGTCAGCACGCCGTTATTGGTGATGGTCGTCGGGCCGCCGACGGTCTGGATCGCGAGCGATGTCCAGGCGCCCGACCAGCTCTGAATCGTGCCCAGACTGGTCGTATTGATGCCGATGGAATGACCGGCGGTCGTCAGCGCGTAGATGCCGCGGACACCGCCATTCACCGATCCCATCGAGGTAATCGACAGCACGCCGCTGCCGAAATTCCGCGCGTCGATGCCTACTCTCGATCCGCTCGCACCCGCGACCTGGATCGTCAGGTCGGTGCCGACGTAGTTCTTGGCGTAGATACCTCTATTGCCTGCGGTCACCGTTCCCGTCGTGGTGATCGACAGCGCGCCGCTCCCCGCATTGTAGGCGCGGATGCCGTATTGCGTGCCCGAAACGTTCGCCGCCTGGATCGTCAGATTTGTTCCATTGCTCGCAGCGTGAATACCGTCACCGGCTGTTCCCGTCACCGTCCCGGTCGACGTTATCGACAGCGCGCCGCTGCCGCCGATGTTCCTGCCGTCAATGCCTTCTGTTGCGCCCGTCACAGCCGCGGTTTGGATCGTCAGACCTGTCCCGTAAGTCCTGGCGTAGACGCCTATTCCCGTTGTCGCAGTCACCGTCCCCGTCGACGTGATCGACAGCGCTCCGCCGCCGGCGTTGGGGATCCTGGCATCGATGCCGGCTGTTCCACCCGTCACGGCAGCGGTCTGGATCGTCACAGCTCCTGTCCCGTAACTCTTGGCGTAGACGCCCTTGCCCGTGGTCGCGGTGACCGTTCCCGTCGACGTGATCGACAGCGTGCCGGTCCCGGAATTGTAGGCCTGGATGCCCGCGCCCGCGCTCGTCACGACAGCGGTCTGGATCGTCAGGCCTGTCCCGTAATTCCTGGCGAGGACGCCTGCCGTCGTCCCGGTCACCGTCCCCGTCGATGTGATCGAGAGCGCCAAATTGCCGGAGTTGTAGGCATAGATGCCTCTGTTCGCCCCCGCGATCGAGGAGCCGGCCACATCGGTGAAGCTCAGCCCGCCAGCCGTAGCCCTCAGGTTCATCGCGTCGCCAGCGGCGGTGGCAATGCCGAAGCCACTGTTCGTCGTCACCGTCAGCGACGCGGCGCTCAAGGTCTGGGTCGTCGTCAGGGCGCCCGAGCACGCATAGGTCCCGCCCGCGCCGGTGCAGGCGGCGTAGGCGCGCCGCAAATAGCCCGTGAACAACGACCCGGCGAGTGCGGAGCCCAGGAAGACTCGCTGGCGAATCTTTGGCGCGCTTTTCATCGAAATTCGGCAACTCCCGCGTCGATCCTGTCGAGAGAAGAATGCAGGGCCGCAGCATCGAAAGCCTGGGCTTGCGACGCTTTGCGCGCCCAGCCCGCCACTGGGGCGAGCGTGACCAGGCTCGCGGCTTCGGGCGAGCCCGGCGTCAGCGCCATCGCGCAGGCGATGCCGGGAATGACTGCAACGTCGTAGAGTTCGCCGATTGCGCCATCGATACGAAGCCAGTCCACGCAGCCGCCGGTCTCGAGATCGATGATCTGCACGCCGCACCAGGGCTCGGCATCGAGCCGTTCCATGCGCTCGTCGAGCGCCAGCCCCTCGAACCTCTGGTAACGCGGCCTGGAGAGGCCGACGAAGGCGTAGCGACCGAAAAAGGCCAGCCCGCGAGCAAAGCCTGGACAAAAAGCGCGAGGTTCGAATCGGCCCTTGCCCGTGCGCGACCGCGCGACTGTCCCGAGTTCACCCGTCCCCGAGTTCAACAACCACAACTCGCCGTTGTGGATGCGCGGCGAATGGGGCATCGACAGGCCCGCGCAGACGATTTCGCCTGAACGAACGTCGATGACGACGCCGCCGTCCGCGCGCCGGTCGCGCCAGCCGTCGATGACGTCCGAGCGGCTGACCGCGGTGACGAAAGCGGGTTCGCCGCCGGCCATCGCGAGCCCGTTGAGATGACATTTGTCCCCGTCCAGCAGCCCGGAAATGAACGGCGGCTTCCAGATCATCTCGAAACTGTGGCGGGATGAAACCGTCGCAAGGCAGTTGAAGCGGGTATTGACGAATATCGGGCGATTGTCGGCAGCGATTCCGACGTCATGCGCGTCGAGATCGCCGGTAACGTGAATCGCGCGCGGAACGTAACAGGCGTCAAACCTGTCGTTAACCCGCTGATGCTGCTCAAGAACATTGGCAAAACGCATGATTTGGGCGCCCGAGACGAGCGTCAGCCCGCCCTCATCGAGGCAGATCCCCATCGGCTTGGGCACGCCGGCTTGATGGAGATGAGCGCCCCCGGCGTTGCGGCCGAAGAAATAAAGGATGCCGGACTGATAGGAGGTGAAGGCGATCGACACGCCGAGCCGGGCGAGACGAGCGACAATGCCGGCCGACATCGAATATTCGACGCGGTCGGACTCAGCCACCGGCATCGTCTCCGGCGTTTCAATGTCGTCGGGAAGGTCGTTAGCGCCAGCATTCACGAATCGAATCAGACCACAAAAGCCGCTTTCTGTGACCGCTCATTCTTGCGGGTGATTCAAAAGGTCGCAGGCCTGCCCCGCCAAAGTCGGACGCCGCGCATGTCGAAGAGCGCGCCAGTCGATGCCGGACAATGAATATCCGGGCTGCCCGGGAAACCACGGCTCGACGACTACCTTGCTCCTGTGGGGGGCTGGCTTTCGCCGGGAACGACCCGGGGGTAATTCGTGCGGGCCGAAAAACGGGCGAGGTTTGGTCGTTCTCAATGCCCGTCGAACGTCATCAGCGTTCGCACCGGCACATCCATCGCCCGCAGCTTCGCCGCGCCCCCGAGATCCGGCAGATCGATGACAAAGCAGGCCGCAACCACATTGGCGCCGATCTGGCGCATCAGCTTGACCGCGCCCTCCGCGGTGCCGCCGGTGGCGATCAGGTCATCGACCAGGATCACGCGCTCGCCGGGGTGGATGGCGTCGGCGTGCATTTCCATTTCATCGAGCCCGTATTCCAGCGAATAGGCGATGCGCACCGTGGTATGCGGCAGCTTGCCCCGCTTGCGGATCGGCACGAAGCCCGCGGAGACCTGATGCGCCAGCGCGCCGCCGAGAATGAAGCCGCGCGCCTCGATGCCGGCCACCTTGTCGATCTTCGATCCGGCCCAGGGCTGCACCAGTTCATCGACGGCGCGGCGGAACGCGCGCGCATCGCCGAGCAGCGTGGTGATGTCGCGGAACAATATTCCCGGCTTCGGGTAGTCGGGAATGGTGCGGACGGTGGCCTTCAGATCGTATTCGGGAGTCATGGGCGTCTCTCTCAAATCCTGTTCGTCATCTTCAATTGCGGTCTTCAGTTCTCTTGCACGCCGAGCCGGAACGCGTTCTCGACGATGCGCAGTCCCACTTCACCGCCGAGCGACATCAGCGATTCCGGATGAAACTGCACGCCGCCGACCGGCAAGGTCTTGTGCTCGATCGCCATCGCGACGCCGTCTTCGGTGCTCGCGGTGACCTGCAGCACGTCCGGCATGCTGTCGCGTTCGACATAGAGCGAGTGATAGCGGCCGATCACGATCTCGTTGGGCAGGTTCTGCATCAGCCGCCCGCCGCGCACCTGGACGCGCGAGGGCCGTCCATGCGCCGGTTGCCGGAGCTGCCCCAATTGGCCGCCGAAATATTCCCCGATCGCCTGCACGCCGAGGCAGACGCCGAAGATCGGGAGTTTCCTGCCCAGTGCCGCATCGATCGTCTTGGCGATGTCAAAATCTTCCGGCCTCCCCGGCCCCGGCGAGAGCACCAACAGATCGTAACGCTCGCTGTCCAGCATTTGCCGGGCGTGAATATATCTCACCACCGTCACGCTGGCACCGACCTGGCGAAAATAATCCGCCAGCATATGGACGAAGCTGTCGTCATGATCGATCAGCAGCACCCGCTTGCCCGAGCCGGTGGCATCCGGCGCGAACGCCGAAAGCGGCTTCGGCGGATCGCCGCGCAAGGCCTGAAACAGCGCCGCCGCCTTGACCTGGCATTCGCGATCCTCGGCCGCCGGATCAGAGTCAAACAGGCAGGTGGCGCCGACCCGCACTTCCGCAAGACCGTCCTTCATCCGGATGGTGCGAATGGTCAGCCCCGTGTTGATGCTGCCGTCGAAATTCACAACCCCGATCGCGCCGGCATACCAGCGGCGCGATGAGCGCTCATGGTCCTCGACAAACTGCATCGCCCATAATTTCGGCGCCCCCGTCACCGTCACCGCCCAGGCGTGGGTGAGGAACGCATCGAGCGAATCGAAACCGGGACGCAGCATGCCCTCGACATGATCGACGGTGTGGAACAGCTTCGAGTAGGTCTCGATCTGACGCCGCGCCAGAACCTTGATCGTGCCGGGCACGCAGACCCGCGCCTTGTCGTTGCGGTCGACATCGGTGCACATATTGAGTTCGAATTCGTCCTTCTCCGAATTCAAGAGCTGCCGGATCTGCTCGGCGTCGCCGATCGCGTCGACGCCGCGTGCGATGGTGCCGGAGATCGGACAGGTCTCGACTCGCCTGCCGTCGGAGCGCACGAACATTTCGGGCGATGCCGACACCAGGAATTCGCCGTCGCCGAGATTCATCAGCGCGCCATAGGGCGACGGATTGATCCGGCACAGCCGCTGGAAAACTTCCGCAGGCGTTCGCTCGCAGGGTTCGGCGAACAATTGCCCTGGCACCGCCTCGAACAGATCACCGCGCGCGAACGCGGCACGCGCGGTCTCGACGGTAGCCTGATATTCACCGGGCGCGTGATCGGAAAATCCCTGCCGCGGGGTTCTGGCATAGACGCTTGCCGGGGTATCGCGCGGCAGGCCCTCCGACGATTTTCCGTTCCAGGCGAAATCGTAGCTCAGGACCACGCCGCGCCCGGTGGCGCGGTCATAGGCGAGCAGGCGATCCGGCACATACAGCACGATATCGCGCTGGTCGCTCTCGCGCGCGCGCTTCTGCACCAGATCTTCGATCTGGAACACCAGATCATAGGCGAATGCGCCGAACAGGCCGAGCAGCGGATCGTCATTGGCACCGAGCGCCGCCACGAGATCGCGCACCAGCGACATCACGCTGGCGCGTCGGGTACGCTGGTCTTCGTCCACCGGCGCTGCGCCGCGCAGGATATGGCCGGCAAGACGGCTTGCGCTGTTCTCGGTGATGACGACGCAGGG
This sequence comes from Bradyrhizobium sp., assembly GCA_052143915.1. GTDB lineage: Bacteria > Pseudomonadota > Alphaproteobacteria > Rhizobiales > Xanthobacteraceae > Bradyrhizobium. The sequence goes on along the minus strand of JBKQRS010000060.1, from coordinate 238 downwards.
GTCGCGGACCACCTCGCCGAGGAAGGCGATCAGGATTTCGCCGCGCGCATTCAGCGCTTGAAGCGAAAAATCCGATCCCGTCGTCTGCAGCTGCAGGGGCGGGTCGCTGAAGCCGAGGTCGAAACTCTCGTAGCGGCCCGGCACCGTGGTCCCCGACGACAGCACCACGCCGCGGCGGCGGTCGAGCAGGTCGATCAGGTCATCGAGCCTGTTGGCGCCGCCGGAAAATTGCTCCACC